>JAQUZN010000017.1 GCA_028691315.1 Candidatus Izemoplasmatales bacterium
CTCAATTTAGATAATTACTAAAGGGTGTAGCTACCTTTATTAGATTATTTTATCTATTTACCCTTTTATTAGGTTTTTTTGTTTTGACTTCTATTTTTCTATTGACTTTTTATAGTAAGTCTCCTATACTACTTGTCATTATAATATTATCAAAAAATACTCGTTTTTACAATGAATTTTTACATCTTGTTTATCTACTATTTTTTACACATTTTCAATATATAAATTCTAAATAGGTACTTTATTTCGAGTTATTGACAAGAAAAAAAAGTCTATTTCTAGACTTTAATTAGCTTTCTTATCTAATGCTTTCTTTGCTTGATCACAAAGAGATTTAAACCCTGATGGATCGTTAATAGCAATATCAGAAAGTATCTTACGGTTTACTTCAATTCCTGCAACATTAAGTCCGTTGATTAATCGAGAATAAGATAAATCGTTTAAACGAGCAGCTGCATTAATTCTGGTAATCCATAATTTGCGGAAATCGCGTTTTTTTCTGCGACGGTCTCTATAAGCGTACGCAAGTGAATTCATCACTTGCTCTTTAGCAGTTTTATAAAGTAAATGCTTCGCACCATAGTAACCTTTGGCAAGTTTCAATATTTTTTTACGTCTATTTCTGGTAGTAATTCCACCTTTAACTCTTGGCATTTGTCATTTTCCTCCTAGCCTACAAATATGGTACTTGATGTTTAATTCTTTTAACATCAGATGATGAAACGATTTGAGTACCTCTACCTTGTCTGTTTTGTTTTGGTGATTTATGGCTCATCAAATGCCCATGGAATGTTGAACTTCTTTTAAGTTTTCCTGAAGCTGTCTTTTTTAATCTTTTTTTTGTTCCCGAATGGGATTTCATTTTTGGCATTGCTAATTCACTCCTCTGTTATTTTTTTCTTGGGTTAATAACCATAATTATATTTCTTCCTTCATGAACAAGATCTTTTTCTATTTCGCCGACTTCTTCGCATTTAGCTAAAAATCTTAATAGAACTTCTCTTCCCTGTTGGATTAATATTTGACCAGCTCGATAAGGTAGACGAATACTGACTTTCAGTTTGTCTCCCTTTTCTAAGAACTTCACACCATTTCTAACTTTTGTTTCGAAATCATGTGTATCAATAACTGCCGTTAAACGAATTTCTTTAATTTCAACGACCTTTTGATTTTTTTTCGCTTCTCTTGCTTTACGTTGTTGTTCATAACGGAATCTTGAATAATCCATTAGTTTGCATACCGGTGGTTTTGCTGTTGGAGCTACCATAACAAGATCCATGCCTTCTTGCTGAGCAATTGATAAAGCTTCTCTTGTAGGTCTAATTCCATACTGAAATCCTTCTTGACCGATGAGTAAAACTTCCCTTACACGAATCTCATCATTAACAAGTATATCATCTTTTTTGACCGGTTTTGCATTGTTGTATAAAATATTAAACACCTCCATTTTTCATAAAAAAAGTGGCTACCGATATGGTACCCACTATAGACATCTTCTAATAACAAGAAATGTAGCTAAAACCTATTGATTGATCAATCAGGTGAGAAGTGGGTACTTCTACTTTCTACGGTTTTTAAACCTATTACATTATATTATAGATTCGTAATAATGTCAACAGGTAATTCTTTATATTTTGTCCTCTTCATTTGGAGATTTCTCACGCATATAATTCTCCTTGTTCACTTGAAAAGCTCTGGCAATTGCAAGGGAACCCTTTGGAACATTTTTATTTAATGTAGAACCAGCAGCAATAAATGAATTATCATCTATTTGGATTGGAGCTATTAAATTTACATTACATCCGATAAATACATCATCACCAATAGTAGTTTGATATTTGTTTTTCCCATCGTAATTGACGGTAATCGATCCGCATCCAAAATTCACATTATTTCCAATAGTTGCATCCCCAATATACGCTAAGTGAGAAGCTTTTGTATTTGTTCCAGTGGATGATTTTTTAACCTCTACAAAGTTACCAATACGGTTATGAGCACCGATATGAGCTCCATTTCTTAAGTGAGAAAATGGCCCTATAGTAGTGTCTTCATCAACAGTTGAATTGTATACTAATGAATGTTTACAAGTGACTCTTTCTCCAATAATACTATCATGAATTTCAGTGTTTGGGCCAATTTGAGCCCCTTTATGAATTACTGAATTGCCAGTTATGTATGTATTAGGATGAATAATGACATTTTCTTCAATAATTACGTTTTGACCAATAGTAATCGTTTCAGGGTTAATCATGGTTACGCCATTTATCATTAATGCTTTGTTAATTTTTAAGCGTAATTTTGCTTCAGCAATGCTTAAAGCATACAAATCATTTACGCCAATTGATTTATAGGAATCAAGTAAGTAATATGTGCCAATGACATGGTTTTTTTGTTGCATGATATTTACAATATCGGTAAGATAATACTCATTTTTAGAGTTTTGATTCGTAACTTTCTTCAATGATTCAAAAAGTATTTTTGTATTAACGACATACATTCCAGTATTAATTTCAGAAATCATTCTTTGAGAGGACGTAGCTTCATGATGTTCGATAATTGAATCTAAGTATCCAGATTCATTACGGATGATTCTACCATATCCTTCAGGGTCTTCGATTTTTGTTGTCACAATTGTTAAATCATGTCTACGATCATGATGCTCACTAATTGCTTTTTCTATAACAATATCATCAACTAGTGGCATATCACCAGGAAGAATAATGCAATCACCATTCATATCTTTGATGTAAGGTTTGCACACCATTACTGCATGTCCAGTACCTAATTGTTGTTCTTGAACAACATAAGTAACCGTGTCTCCAAGAATATCTTGAATCACTTCTCGTTTATGGCCGACTACTACAATAATTTCATCAAATTTGTTACTATTTCGAATGTTTTCAACAATATAAGCAATCATTGGTTTTCTAAGTAATGGATATGCGCATTTTGGTAACTCAGTTTTCATTCGTGTGCCTTTACCAGCTGCAAGCACAATCGCGTACTTTTTCATCTAAATCACTCTTTCTACTCTAATTTGTTATTCAATTTTTCAAAGATGTGAACAATACTATTAATAGACTCGTCAACAATCTCTATTGTTGGGGCAATCACACTAATCCTTACAAGCGGTTCAGTGCCACTTGCTCGAACAAGTACGACGCCATCATCGGCAAGTTTTTTCTTGATTTTATTTATCTCTTCTTGTACATCCTCATGATTCACTAATGTTCTATCCATATTTTGTAAATTCACTAATTTACTTGGATAAATAACGACAGATTTTGTAAGTTCATCAATTGTTGTGTGCCAGTCTCTTAATATTTTGACAATAAAAGCAGCGTTTAGAACTCCATCTCCTGAATTAAGAAGAAATGTATTGATGATATGTCCGGAACTTTCTCCGCCAAGTGTATAGTTATGTTCGGTAATTTGATTTAATACATATTTATCTCCAACATCAGTTAAAACAACATTGATTCCATTCTGCTTTAAAGACTTAATAATACCCAAGTTGCTCATTTTTGTCAGGACTACAGTATTATCATTCAGCAAGTCTTTCGATTTTAAATATAATGCAATAACATATATTAAAAAATCACCGTCAAAGATTATACCATCTTGATTCACCATAATAACTCGGTCGCCATCACCATCAAATGCAAATGCAAAATCTAATTGATTTTTCTTCACTAAAGCAACTAAATTTTCTGGATGAGTTGATCCAACATTTAAGTTGATGTTTTGACCATTTGGGTTGTCTCCGATTGTAAAAAGATTTTTAGCAATCTTAGAAAATATAAGTTTTCCAGAAATATATGTAGCACCATTTGCTAAATCTAGACCTATTTTGAAATCTGTTGGAACTAATAAATCATTAAAAAGCGATAGATACATGTTATAAGGTAGAATTGAAGGTAAAGTTTTTCCGACTTTTGATGGAATTGGAAAGATGATAATATCATCCATTGCATTTTCAATTTGCTCTTCTAAGTCAAGAAAGATTTTATTGCCAGAATTAAAAACTTTAATTCCATTATCTTGAAATGGATTGTGACTAGCAGTAATCATTACTCCGATACAATCGAGTTTTTGACTAATATATGACAATAAAGGCGTTGGAACTACATCTAGATTAATAACATCTATACCAGATATTTTAGCACCTTGAATCACAGCATCAATTAACATATCACCAGATTCACGAGTATCTTTTCCAATGACAAGTAAATTTTGATTTAAGACAATTAAGCTTTTTCCTAAAGTAAATGCTAGTTCGAACGATAAAAAATCGTATGCTTTTCCACGGATGCCATCTAAACCAAAGTATTTCCCCATAATTAACTCCTTACTCGACCGTCACAGACTTTGCTAAATTTCTTGGCTTATCGATATCTTTATTTAAATCAAGTGCAGAATAAAAAGCAATTAATTGAGTAGGGATTACTGTTAATAATGGTGATAATATTTCATGAACATCTACCAAAACGATTTCATCTGTAACATCACTGACATTATTTAACGATATAACAAGTACGTTTGCCCCTCGTGATAAAACTTCGCGGATATTCGAACGAGTATTTTTATTAATAATCTTTTGAGAAATAATTGCTACTACAGGAATTCCATCTTCAATTAAGGCAATTGTTCCATGTTTTAATTCACCTGCTGCAAATCCTTCAGTTTGTATATATGAAATTTCTTTTAGTTTTAAAGCGGCTTCTAAACAAGTGTAATAATCCAAGCCACGACCGATATAAAAACAACTCTTTTTTGTTATTTTTTCCTGAACTAGTCGATGGATATACTCTCTTTTATCAATAATTGCCTCCATTGCAATTGCAACTTTTGAAAGTTCTAACTTTAAATCAAAAGACTTTTTTGACGAAACAACATATGCTAAGATAGACAAAATAGCAACTTGACCGACATAAGCTTTTGTAGATGCAACTGCAATTTCAGGACCAGCATATATTTCAATGAATTGATCTGCTTCTCTTGCTAATGTAGAAGTAGCAACATTTGTGATTGTAAGTGTTGGATAGTTTAATTGTTTTACATTAACCAAACAAGTTCTCAAATCTGCTGTTTCACCAGACTGCGAAATAAAGATAAACAATGGATTATCTACTAGTAAAGGCATATTGTAAGCAAATTCCGAAGCAATAAACACTTCTGTAGGAATATTTGCGATATTCTCGAAATAATATTTCCCAACAAAACCAGCATGCATACTTGTTCCAGCAGCGATGATGTAAATACGTTTTGCAGCAGAGATCATTTGAGTGATTTTTGGAGAAATTGTGAACTGGTCTTCAATAAGATATTTTGACATAATCTTACGAATTACGGAAGGTTGTTCGCAGATTTCTTTCAACATATAATGAGAATAACCACCCTTACCTATTTCTTCTAAAACCATGTTCATCTCAAGTGGGACAAACTGAACTGGCTTTCCAATAATATCAAACATTTCACTTATATATTTATTGCCTATTTTTTCCACTTTTGTAAAGGTTTTATCTTCTATAGGATAATAAGTGTCCGCATGTCCAATTAAAGCCATAAGATCAGAAGCTAATGTGATCCCTTCTTTCCTGATGCCTATTAATAAAGGTGACTTATTTTTAGCTGCATAGATGATATTAGGGGATAAAGTATCAATAATCAAAAGAGCATAAGAACCTTCAATAAGGGATAACGTTTTTCTGATTGCTTCATCAACGGAAAGTGTTTCTGTAAATAACTCAATTAAATTAGCAATTACTTCAGTATCAGTTTCACTAATAAATATCGTGTTTGGAATGAATTTCGAGACTAATTCCTTGTAGTTTTCTATAACGCCATTATGAACAATTGAGAATCTTTTTGACAAAGAAAAATGAGGATGTGAATTTGTTTGGTTAGGCTTACCGTGTGTTGCCCATCTAGTATGTCCAATAGCTAAATGATTATTGATATCATAATCAAAATCATGAACAAGGTGTTCTACACGGCCCTTATCTTTATATGTCACAAAAGATTGATCTGATTGATTATACAAACAAATCCCACAAGAATCATATCCTCGATATTCTAATTTTTCAAGTCCAGATAGAATAATATCTGAAGCTTTATTATCACCAAGATACCCAACAATTCCACACATAGTATTACCTCTTACTTTGATGTGTCTTTTTTTAGATAAATAGATTATAACACTCAATTGATGTTTCTTCAACGTCAATAACATAAAATGAGTTATATAAAAAAAATATATTTATAAAAAATTGTTTATCTAAATTTTGATTACAATTCATTTATAGTAGAAAACATGTACACAATCAATACTACCAGTAAAATCAATAAAATATAGTTTGATAAGTAGCTAGTTACGATGTAACTGTTCTCTTCTTTGTATAGTAATGGGATAAATTCTTTGATTCTATTCACAAATTTTGCTGATTTAAAATCTTGAGAAGACGAAAAAATCTCGAGAATCCAAAAAATAACGGTTGAAATTATCGCAGAAAACGGATGTTTTATAAGGAAAATAATGATTGATGCAAGCAACCCAAAAAAAAGTGATTCAAGAAATAGAACGAAAAATATTGGTACTGATATCGTAAATGAGACCGATAAAGGTGTGAGAATTTCTAAAACGAGATGAAACAGAATCATTTCGTTAAACATAAACCACAAAAATACAGTCATTAATATGACTAGTTTAGTAAAGTTAAACATTTTTCTATATTTTTTATAGTTTAAAAGATAGATTGCAAATTTGTTTGACTCAATCGTATAGTTTGTTGAAAACAAAAAAATACAATACGTAACACTGATTATTTTAACAAATATCACACAATTCTCTATGTATATTGCATTATAAAATGTTTGATTTGCATCTATTATCTGCTTTCCAAGATAAAAATTGGATTGATAAACAAATATCAATCCAATTAATCCGTTTAAAATAACACTTATTATTAAAGTCTTTTGATTAAAAATAAAATAGAATTGACATTTGAGATAAGAAATCATCCTTGAATACATCCTTGTTGAATTGTATAAACTTTTTTATTTTTAAAGGCAAATTTTTCTGGCTGATGAGTCGATATAATTATAAGTGATGTTTTACTTCTTGTTTTAATATAGTTAATCAAATTTTTTTCTGTTAAAGTATCAATTGCGTTTGTAGGTTCATCAAGGAGTAAGATTTTTGGGTTGTGAATTAGTGCTTGTATCAAGTTTACCTTCTGTTTCATTCCATTTGATAGTTTTCCAATCATCTGATTTTGATGTTCCTTTAACTGAAACAACTCTAATAACTTATTTAAGTCTTCATTCAATGTTATGGAGTTGTTTGATTTGATTCTGCCTATCTGATATAGAAAATCTAGTATAGTCATATAATCAGGCATTACGTAATGCTCTGGAGCATATCCGATTTTAACTGGTTGTATCTGTATATTCCCGTCATAATGTAAAATCCCCATGATACATTTTAAAATTGTCGATTTTCCTGAACCGTTAGGCCCAGTAATCATGTGTAAGATGCCTTCATTAAATGTAATGTTAATATCTTTAATAGCATATTTTTGGTGATACTTTTTACTAACGTGATCCAACATAATAATGAGTGATGATGAGTTCATCTCGAAATGCCTCCAAATTCATTGAATTAACGCTGTAAAACAGGAAATCATCCATCACAAATTCGGATTCTTTTCCAAGGTAGATATAATGAATAATCAGCGGGAATCGGTTAAATTGAAAATTATTTTCAGTTTTAATAAAAGGAATATACAAGACTGAGTTCTCTGAAATTTCATAAGGACAGTCAGCTAAGGAATAAGACGAAGATTCTCTTACTAGTTCATTCAACTTATCTGTGTTAGCATTGTCAGTAGGAATTTCCTTTATATTATAAGTATCTGCATGTACCGAAGACATGAATAAATCAATGGATACAATCATAACGGTACTCGACATTAATTTGTCAAATTCTATTAGAATTCCTGCAAATGAATCATTTTCATCAAATATCCCCTTCATTTTATTGATATCGAATGGGCTACTATTTAACTCGTTTATAAAGTATAAATTCATACTTCCTATCGGCAATTTGAAAGATATCGAGTTTGAAAAATTAATTAATAGTTTTGCATTTTTAAATTGTAATTTAGAGTTTTCATATTGAACCGAATTAAAGTCAATTTCGATTACAAGTAAATAGTAGTCATTATTATCATATGTATAAACATCATTTCTTTGATCAATACTTACAATATCTACTTCTGTAATTGAATTATCGCCTTCAATATACACATCATTTATATTGTCAATGTTGCTGACAAATCTATCTATATCACTTATATATAGGTCTATGAACAAATGGTCATCAGGAAATAATACTTGTGAAGTTTCTTTAGCAATAGTGATGAAATGAATAAAGTCAGTGTTTTTATCTAAAGTAACTATGTAAACAAATCCTAATATCAAGTAAAAAAAAGCGACGATAATCAACCATTTTTTCATGTCATTTTCTCCTTAATTATTTCGTAATATTCAGTTGTTACAGTAAAAGTTTCCCATCCACCTTTTTTTGTTTCAATCCAAAATAAGTAGTATTTCGCGACTCCATTCGAGACTTCTGCTTTTCCTCTAGTCACTATTGATACATATGTTTCTGGATCCACAATAATATTGAACTCATATTCTTCTGAGCTAGTCACATTTTTTGTATAAGTAATGCTAGCTTTAATATCAGCATCTAAACCACCTTTAAACTTTTTAATGTCTCCTTTAATACTTACACTTACTGAACCAGAGGCACTGATTTGATACTTTGTTTCCGCTTTTGTTAATAATGTTATATTGTGCTTAATCGTTGAGTATCCATCGTTAATAATTTTTAATTTTGTTTCTGATATAAACTCAAGTTCCTCATTGCTATTAACGATGCCAATGCTCCATCCAATGAATTTCTTTTTTTTAATTTCTTGATAATAGTTTTCATATTCATTGTCTGTAAAATATTTTAAAAGTTTTGCATTATCATTATCTAAAACAATCTCTTGATACGTTAAATACTCTTCTGCTTTGACTACGTAATAGTGAAATGGAAATACAACTAATGCAATGGTTAATAGTACAAGTAATTTTTTCATAAAAAAACCTCTCTTTCGCAAAAATAATACGAAAAAGAGGTGATAATTCTTTATTATTAAAAAAAATGATTGTCAAAAAACTTGATTGTATCTTGATATCCAAAATCAAATATCTTTTTTGATTTTTCTGGATCAAAGTTTAATATGCCACCAAGATGTTCTTTCGTTTCAATTTCAAGAATTTTAATGTTTGGAAATCGGTTTCGATCGACAAAATGAATCTTGTGAAGATGGATGACGATTACAGTATCACACCCTGCATCTACAAGCGGCTTAATTGGTACGTTATCATAAACCCCACCATCATAGTACTGATGGTCTCCTAACTCAGTGGGGGCAAATATAAGTGGTATAGAACAAGATGCCAAAATTTGTTTATAAACCATCTTCTCATCTTTTATTTTATTAATTGGTGAATATACGACTTTGGAGTCTTTCTTAATATAATGCTGGTAACTTGCTTTAATTAAACCAAATATTCCTTCAAAAGCAGCTCCACCTTCTGATAATGTTACAAACACTTTTTGTTTACGCAATTTATCAACATCTAAATGCGAAATTAGCATTTTTTCAAGTTCACCTATTTCAAAAAAACCAGATTCTTTAAACTCCATTCTTTCTTTTATAATTGTTTTAAAGATATTTTCGGTTTTCTTTAACAAATCAGGAGAGATAGAAAACCAAATTTTACCAACTTCGTCAGGTTTCATAGTCGAAATCAAACAAGCATTGACACTACCAATACTAGTACCAGAAAATGCGTATACATTTGATAATATTCCTAAATCTTCTAGTGCCTTACACGCTCCAATTTGATATGCGCCTCGAGCACCACCACCAGCCAAACAAAGACCAATCTTTCTCATATTTTCCACCTAATAAAAACGTTTTTTATGATTCATATATACTGTATCAATTGTTCCACCACCCAAACATACATCTCCTTGATAAAATACTGCTGCTTGACCAGGAGTGACAGCGCGAACATGTTCTTTGAAAGTTACTCTGAGTGTATTATGATTAATCCAGGAAATAACAACTGGAACATCCGTTTGACGATATCTAAATTTAGCAGTAATTTCTTTAGAACCTGTAAAATGGAGTTTTGATATCCAGTTAACGTCTTCAACTATGCATTCATCAGAATAAAGAACTTCATGACTGATACCTTGCCCAACAAATAAAGTATTTGTCACCATATCTTTTCCTATTACAAACCAAGGTGTTTGATCATAATCATGGTTGCCACCGATTCCAAGCCCTTTTCTTTGTCCGATAGTATAATACATTAAACCAAGGTGTTCTCCCAAAACGATGCCGTCAAGAGTACAGATATGACCTGGCTTAGAAGGAAGGTAGTTCGATAAAAACTGACTAAAATGACGTTCGCCGATAAAACAAATACCTGTTGAGTCCTTCTTCTTCGCTGTAATTAGACCTGCTTCTAGCGCTAATTTTCTAACTTCTTTTTTTTCTAGATGACCAATTGGAAACATTGTTTTTTCAAGTTGCTGTTGCGTTAGCTGACATAGAAAATAAGTTTGATCCTTTGAAGAATCAACTCCTCGCAATAAAAAAGTTTCGTTATTTTCAGTTTTAACTCGCGCATAATGTCCCATAGCAATATAATCTGCTCCTAGTTCATTTGCAACTTCTAAAAACGCTTTAAACTTAATATATTTATTACATAAGATGTCAGGGTTCGGAGTACGGCCTCTTTTGTATTCGTCTAAAAAATAGATAAAAACGTCATCCCAATATTCTTTTATAAAATCATGGCGATGAAGTTTAATACCTAACTTATTAGCAACCAGTAGAGCATCATTATAATCAGCTTCTTGAGGGCAAATCTCTTGATTTAAATCGGGATTTCCCAATAAATCTTGATTCGTTGCACTATCCCAATTACGCATAAACAATCCTTCTACTTCATACCCTTGTTGTAATAAAAGTAGAGCGGCAACGCTAGAATCAACGCCACCACTCAAACCAACTATAACCTTTGACACATTATCACCTATCTTTTAACATCTGAAGGCATTCGAAAGTCACTTCTTGGTGAAAGTGCATATTCTAGCACTTTCGGAGAATCTGGACTTGCTTGCCTTTTAAACTGTTGCGAATAAAACCTTTTGAAAAAATTTGAAGTATATTCATTAATTGAAGAATCAGTTAAAATGAATACTTTTCTAAGTAAAAATTGAATTCTTGCTTCATCATCACCGCAAACTAAGAACCTGTATAGAATAAAATCGTTGATTTCATACTTTCCGATTAATTTTTCAGTGGATTGTTCTTTTTTCAGTTCAGGTGTAATTGGTGTATCTAATATATCATATAAACATGTTTTAATATCGTTATCAAATATATGATCAGCATACATCTTAATCATAAAACGAATCAACGTTTTTGGAACTCCACCATTGACATTATACATACTCATTTGGTCGCCATTATATGTAGACCAACCTAAAGCAATTTCAGACAAATCACCAGTTCCTAAAACAATTCCATTAACCTTATTAGCTAAATCCATCAAAATCATTGTTCTAGCTCTTGCTTGAGCATTTTCGTATGTTGTATCCTCAGTAATACCATCATGTTTTAATAGATGTAGGTGATCAATAACATTTTTCTCAATATTGATCTCATCTGCATGAACATGAAGCTTGTCCATTAATTCGATAGCATTATGTTTAGTCCGATTTGAAGTAGCCATAGCAGGCATTGTAATTGCGTAGATACCGCTTCTATTTAAATGAAGGGTATCAAATACTCGACAAGCAATAAGAAGCGCTAAAGAAGAATCTAGTCCACCTGAAACACCTATAACAAGACTTTTTAGTCCGAGATGTTGCATTCTTTTTGCAAGTCCATATTCTTGAATGGAAGCAATCTTTTGAAAATCTTTTAGTTGATTTATCCGCGGCACAAAAGGAAGCTCATAAATTGGTGTTGTAAAATGGAAATCACTCGTTGCTATTAAGTGAAAAGGAACAGTTTGATACTTGTATCTATATTTAAGTAAAGAATCTCTAAAACTAGAGTTATTTCTTCTTTCATAAGCAAGTTTAAGTATATCTAAATCAGCATATAATATCTCTGTTTCTAGTGAGAATTTTTCTGCTTCTGTTAACAATGTACCATTACAAGCGACGATGTTATGTCCAGAAAACACAGTTTCACTTGTTGACTCTGAAGCACCAGCACTACAGTATAAGTAAATTCCACAATTTTTTCTGGAATGTTCTAAAACTGCATTGCGTCTAATTGCATCTTTTCCTAGAGTTTCATTGGAAGCACTGATGTTAATAATTAAATTTGCACCATTAACACTTAGTAAATTACCAGGTGTAATTGTTGCCCACATATCTTCACAAATTTCAACGCCAAAATGAATATCTTCATAGACGAAAATTAAGTTTCCAAATGGAACAGCTTGATCTAAAAAGTTTATTTCTTTAATATGGTCAACAACGTCAAATCCAGACTTAAACCATCTTTTCTCGTAATATTCTTTTGTGTTTGGCAAATAAAATTTAGGGATAACGCCTAATATCTTACCTTGTTGAATAACTGCAGCTGCATTTAAAACCATTTCTTCAACAATAATTGGTAATCCACAAACAATGATTCCAGAGTATTTGTTATGTTCTAAAAAATAAGATAAAGCTTGATTTACATCATCAAATAATGACTTTTGAAAAAAGAGGTCATTACAAGTATATGCACTTATTCCAAGCTCAGGAAATACCGCAATTGCACTAGAATTGTGATCAAGTGCAAGTAGCATTTGTTTTACATTAAAAAGCGGATTACCTACTTGTAATTTAGGAGATATCATACTGATTTTAACAAATCCGTTATTTACCATAATTAACCTCGATATAATTGATTTTGTATAATATAGTCATATACTTCTTTTGAGACGTAACTTGGGTCAAAAGTAGTTCTAAAAGTGGTTGAAGACATATCCATATTAAAATGAGGTAAAATGATAAAATTAGCATAAAACTCATGCAGAAATGGATGATTTTCAATATAAGAATCTATATCGATATTTTGACGATTAATGACGATAAATCTAAACTCAGATAACAAACTTCTAGCATTAATCCATTTTGGTAACTTCTCTAAATTATCTGCACCTATGACAAAGGCAATTTCATCACATGGATATTTTTCTTGAAAACGTAGAAGCGTTTGATATGTTCCTAGATAATCAGAATCATCAAACTCCATCGAAGATACTTCTACATTTTTCATATTATGTGTCATTAGTTTAAGCATTTGAAGACGATGATAATTACTCAAAAGACTTCTTTTTGTATAAAGATTACTCACCGGTAAATAAATGAATTCATTAACAGGAATAGATTTAAATATATGTTCACAAATAACTTTGTGCGCCAGTGTGGGAGGATTAAACGCTCCACCGAAAATGACTACCATAGTATCACTCCTTAGCCTTATTCTTATCTCTATTTTATCATACATTTCATGCTTTTAAAAGCAAATATATAAACAAACACAATCCTAGTTATGATATAATGGATTTGGGTGATAATATGGAAAATACTAAGCAATTTATATTTGATTTCGCAAAATCCATTCTTGCGATACCGTCTCCAAGCGGTTATTCTGAACAAATAATTCCTTTTATACAAAAAGAAGCCTTATTACTTGGCTATCCAGTTGAGTTAACCAAAAAAGGGAATGCGATTATTACAGTTCTTGGAAAAGCAAAAAATGTATTAGGGTTATCTGGCCATGTAGATACACTAGGCGCTATGGTAAAAAGTGTATCTAGTGATGGAACGATACGTTTTACTACTGTTGGCGGACCAATATGGCCCACACTAGATGGTGAGTATTGTACAATTAGAACAAGACATGGAAAACTCTTTACTGGAACTTTTTTGTCTACTTCTCCGTCGTCTCATGTGTATAAGGATGCGTCTTCTAAAGATAGAACCCCTGATACAATGATGATTAGAGTAGATGAATTAGTTCACTCAAAAATAGAAACGAATAATCTCGGTATTATGCCAGGCGACTTTATTTTCTTTGATCCAAAGACAACAGTTACTGCATCTGGATTTATTAAAAGCCGTTTTTTAGATGATAAAATTAGTGTTGCTATCTTGTTTGGTCTTTTAAAACAAATTAAACAAGACTCGATTGTTCCTGAAAAAACTTTAAAAATAATCATATCTACTTATGAGGAAGTTGGACATGGAGCATCTTATATTCCTGAAATGGATGAAATGATTGCTGTGGATATGGGTTGTGTTGGCGATGATTTAACCTGTACAGAAGAAATGGTTTCAATTTGTTGTAAAGATTCTAGTGGTCCATATGACTTTAATATTGTATCTGATTTAGTTTCATTATCCAAGAAAAATAGCCTAGATTATGCAACAGACATATATCCATTTTATGGATCAGATGTTTCTGCAGCCTTAAGAGGGGGAAATGATTTTAGAGGTGGATTAATTGGCCCTGGAGTACATGCTTCTCATGGAATGGAAAGAACTCACGAAAAAGCAATTATGAATACGCTCAAATTACTACTTGCATATATCCAAAAAAAGTCATAATACCCACTTGATTTTTCTTATAAACTCTTTTATAATAAAAACATAATCAACATAGGGGGGATATTTTTTGAAAAAGTTTTATAATATTACAGGTCAGATTTTTGGATTTTTAACAATTTTGCTCTTTGCATTCTTATTTGCGAACACAATGTTTAATTTTAATATACCTGCAAATATCATGGCTGTTCTAGATACCATTAAGTTATATGCGACTTTCGTTGTCTGCGGACTTGCTGGATTAGAATTAGTTGCTGGCAAAAAAATTCTTGCACTTCTTTATTTAATTATCTTAGCATTTGTCGTTATTTTTAGTTTCTTTCCAGAAATCCGTGATCAAATTATTAACATCGTTACTACTTTATAATTATAAAAATTTCCAATAGAAAAGCAAGCTATCTAAGCTTGCTTTTTTTTAGTTTATAACTCTTCTTAAAAATGCTTTCGTTCTTTCTTCTTTTGGACTTGAAAAAATAAGTTTTGGTGTATTTTCTTCTAAAACAACGCCGCCATCCATAAAAATAACGCGAGTAGCAACATCCCTAGCAAATCCCATTTCATGAGTGACAACAATCATTGTCATTCCTTTTTTTGCAAGAGAGTTCATTACTTCTAGAACCTCACCAACCATTTCAGGATCTAATGCGCTTGTGGGCTCATCAAAAAGCATTACTTTTGGGTTCATTGCTAGAGCTCTAGCAATAGCAACTCGTTGTTTTTGACCACCTGATAACTTTTTTGGATTTTGATATGCAAAATCTTTCATTCCAACTAGGTCTAATAATTCCAAAGCGTTTTTATTTGCCTCTTCTTTTGAAGTATGAAGGACTTTCATAGGAGAAATCGTGCAGTTTGATAATACATTCATATTATTAAATAAATTAAATGATTGAAATACCATTCCCATCTTAGCGCGTAATTGGTTTAAATCTACTGAGTAGTCTTGAAGATTTTGATTATCAAAGGATATTTCGCCACTTGTAGGTTCTTCTAATAAGTTTAAACATCGTAGTAATGTTGACTTACCTGAGCCACTAGAACCAATAATGCATAGTACTTCACTATCATAAATATCAAGATTAATGCCTTTCAATACTTCCACATTCGAAAAGGATTTTTTTAAATCACGAATTTTTATTACTGGTTCCATATAATCCTCCTAGTTTGAGCTGGTTAATTCTTTTACTGGCATATCTAATTTTTTTTCTATGGCTTGTAACCCTTTTGTCACACTATATGTTAAAAATAAGTATATTAATCCGACAACAAAGTATGCTTCTAGTTGTCTGTAATGCATTCCAGCGATTTTTCTTGTTTGATTGAATAATTCGAAAATTCCAATAATCGATAGAACTGAGGTATCTTTAATATTGATAACAAATTCATTACCAATGGCAGGCATAGAGTTTTTAATTGCTTGAGGAAATATAACATAACGCATCGATTGAAAATTCGTCATACCAAGACTTCTTGCGGCTTCTGCTTGACCAGAATCTACTGAACCAATCCCACCTCTCAATATCTCTGCGATATATGCTGCAGTATTTACCGATACAACAAAAAGTCCACATAGCATTGCATCCCCAAAAAGTCCTAAACCATACCAAAAGAAAGCAGCTTGTACAATCATTGGTGTACCTCTAAAAATAGTCACATAAAACTTAGAAAATGATATCATCATTCTTTTTAATATTTTAGATAATTTAGTGGTTCGTATATTCTTTTGATCAAGACGCATAAAGACAAGTCCTAAAGCAATTATGAAACCAATAACAGTTCCCGCAAGACTTAAACCAAGTGTTGTAGTGACTCCCTCTAAAAATAAAGAAAAGTACCTCACAAACGTAAAGAATGCGCCTCCAAAAAAATCACTAGGGATAACTGGACTTAGTGATCCAACAAATACTTTGGTTGCCTCGTTACTTCCGTAAGTCATGGTAGCGGTAATATAAAAAGTTTCATTTCCTTGTAATGCAGTGGGAAAAGATTCAATATGTGCATATATTACTTCAATTTCAACTTCTCCAGAAATACTTTGAATCGTTATATATTCAGTAGTACTAGTAAGAGAAATTCTTGAAGAATCAATTTTCCAGCTTATATCAACATCTGAATATGCTATTGGTAAGAAAAAATCGGTTGAAAGTTGTTCTAATTTAGCGTCTGTGAGCGTTTGATAGTTATATACACTATACAATTTCACATTTTCAATTGCTTCTATAAGAACGGGATTGTCTGTTTCCAAAATGGCATTTTCCAAAGGAATGGCTTTACTAAAAAACGAAAATGAATTCGGAATAATTGCATTGATTAACCCAAAAGTTAATCCAACTAAGAATATTTTGAATATGATCTTGTTTATCCGAATCATCTATATACCTCTTGTTGTCTATATTGATTTATTATATAAAAACGGTGAATGAGTTTTAAGGTTGTCTATCAATTGCTTCAACCATCCATGCTTCTCTTTGATCAGATGAAATGGTTGCTAATATTTCATTAATTCTTGCAAGTAATGTTACATCACCTTGACGAGTCGCAATAGAAACTGCGCTATCTTCATACGAGACTTCAAAACCATTGCCAGATGTAAATTGAATATAAGACAGGTCAGGATTTGATTGGCAAATGGCTATTGCCACTGGTAATTCCAATACAGTAGCATCATAAGTTCCGCTATTTATCCCCGTAACAATTGTTGGAACATCACCTAATGGATTTACATGATTTGCCCCACTCATTTGATCAATAAGATCATCATAAATAGTAGACATTTGCCCAACAACATCAGCACCAATAAAGTCAGCAATTGAAGTAGCACTAGCGTACTCAGAATCGCTTCTAATTAGAACAACGTGCGTTGAGTTATAATATTCATCTGAAAAACTAACGGTTAATGCTCTCTCTGCTGTTGGACTCATACCTGCAATAATTAAATCAATTTGAGCACTTTCAGCAAGTGATGGAATTAAACCATCCCATTCGACTGCTTTTAGAATTAAATCTACTCCTAGTCCGTCTGCTATTGCTTGTGCAATTTGGATATCATAGCCATCACAGTAATTAGATGTTCCGTCAATTAGTGATGCAATTGAAGAAGCATTTGCTGCTTCAACCGTCCAGTTAAATGGTGCATAAGCACATTCTAATCCGACGATGATAGTTCCTCTTGCTTGAATAGCGTCATAATTATCCACATCTACCTCAATATTACTAGTGTTTGAACAACTAACTAAAAAAAATAAACTTAAAACTGATAAAATAATAATTCCTTTTTTCATTTTATTTCTCCCTCTATTTGATTTATAAGCGAAAAAAAAGCGTCATATTAGACGCTTAAAATCAAATTTGGGAATTTGTTTTTGTTATAGCGCCTCTATCTTTTTGATAGGAGTGTTATAGGTTTTCCCTATAACCCCATGAATTCAGTATGTCTACTGTTTCATTCGGCGATGGTTACCTTTTAGCTTTTTCATCGACTACCGTCTCCAAAGCTTACTCATTTGCATCGCTACCTCTAAACTAGTATGAAGTTTTTTCACTTGGGACTAATTATACATAGTTTCAAATTGATGTCAACTCAAAAGACAATATTTTTTTCTGTAAAATAGATGAAAACGTTTTTTTATGATAAATTAGAAATATTTTCAAGAACAGTTCTTGTTTTTACTGTAAAATACCAAGCAACATTACGAAGCCCAAATACTTGGTTTCCAAGATGATTTTCATTGACTAATACATCCTGATACAATTCTTTTGCAATTGAATATTGAGTATAAAACAAGTCATATGTAAAGTAATTTTCTACAAATTCATTTAGATATGAAATATATTGATTTCTATAGATATCAATCGCAAAAATTTGTTTAACAAGGATAGCATTATTATCTGTTGGTGAAAATAAATCATAATAAACTCCATAATTACCTGTTAAATCTTGATGTTTACCGAATCCAAGCGTGTTATCTAAGTCAAACGGAATAAATTCTGCTTTGCCTGTATAAACATTAAAATAAAGGTAGTAATTATTGTAGTTATATCGGTAATCATCTGTGTTACCCAGTAAATACCCAATAGCAAGGGCTCTTAAAAATTGATCAACATCAATTAACTCAACAACATGACTTGCGAAATAATCAATATCATTTATATCATTAATAAAATCAATTAAAATATTATGGTTTTGTCTTGTGCCATCGATAGTATTATTTTTTAATGCATAAGAGTATCGAATATTTAATTCGTTTTGATTTATACCTATAATTCCATCATAATCTGTCGACAAAGTAGCTTCGCCACTCGTATCTGTAGCTTTATACAAATCGCCATAATCGCCAATAGCATCACTTTTATAATTTTTTTTCAAGAATTCTTGATCAACTGGTTCAATAATAGTATAAAAACCAAACCCAACAAGGGTATCTCCAATTTGAAAATAGACAATTCCATAAGACGCGTTAGAAACGGTAACGCCTGCCTTGTCATATAGATAATAGGAAAATGCTTCACTAATCATAGCTTCATCATATTCACCATCAAATGATTTGCAATACTCAAAATTCAATTGATCTAGATTAAATACTTCTCTTTGTTTTAAGACGGTATACTCATTTGAATTTTCTGAATAATCAAAGGTTGCATTAAATTGTAATTGAAAAGAGGTTTGATGATAACTAGCTCTATTCATCCAATCATATGTTAACGGCAAATTTCTTGTTGTATTGCTCTTTGTTCTGAACCCTACCTCTAGTACTTCAAAAGCATTTCCGAGCCCATCTGAGTACTTTAGTGTGACCTTATGCAATGTATTATCTTGATATGTTCCATAAAGTTCAAAATAAGATTGCATTGATGTAAGCAAACCATTGAATGAGTCATCAGTAAAAGCAATTGTCAGTGTTTTAAAATTAGAGTTATTAAATAAATTTTTATAATCAGTTTTCTGTTTACGATTTACAATTAAATTTTCAATAGAAACTTCGCTATTCTCTGCATAAATGAATTGGTAATACGAAAGAGAGGCGATAGTCGCCACAAGTAAAAACATTAAAATAACTCGTTTTAACCAAAGATAACGCATATAATCACTCCTACTAGTTTAAATACTCTTGAGCATGAGTCCTTACATAACTTGCTTTTTGAGTGTAATAATCTTGTGGGTTCATGTCACGTTGTATTATAGAAAATGTATACAATCCTAGATGATTATTAGCCCTTATTTCGCTTTCATACAAATATTTAGCTTTAGTAAATTCTTGAAAGAAGTCTTGATAATCAAAAATACCATTATCTGGATTTGTAAATTCAATAAGATAACTCAAATACAAATTTCGGTACTCTTCTATGGAAAGAATATTATAAGAAAGCGGTAAATCACTCGCAGAACCGATGTTGCTTTGAGAAGGCTGATATATCAAAACATCAAGATTAATACCATGATTCCCTAATGGATCCCAACCATATCCAAGACATTGGTCCATATCAAACGGAATATAGATTGCTTTATTCTCGTAGAAATATAAATAATAGTTATTAGCATCACTACGATAGTCATCAGGGCTACCGATTAAGAATCCAATTGCAAATGCTCTTAATAAAGAATCAACATCAAGATTTTGTTCTAGAACATTCTGGTAATTAATTACACCATTATTATTAAGTTTATCAACAAACGAAGTAAACTGAGAAAAATTAGAAGTCTCCTTATTTGTCTTAAGTTGATATGTTTTTCTGTATCCTTCTTCATAATCAGACACACCAAGACTCCATTCATTATAATCGGGAGTTAACTTAGCAGGTTCGGTTTGCCAAACACATTTATATAGATCACCAACACTACCATCCTGATCTCGCCCAAAATAACGTTTTACAAAAACATCATCAATTGGTTCTTGAACAAGAAATAATCCATAAGGAACGAGCGTTCCTTCAATATCAAAATAAATAATCGCAAATGATGTTTTAGAAGTGACGACGCCAGCTTCATTATAAAGTTTATATGCCATCATTTCTGTAATTCCAGAAGAATCTGAAGCTTTTATATATTTGAAATTTAATTGTTCTAAATCAAATCCTCTTCGATCTTTTAATTCTTTATACTGTGTAGAATTTTCTAAATATGTAAAAGTCTCATTAAACTCAAGTTGAAATGAAACTTGTTGATATCCTGTAATATTTCCTTGCTCGTCTTTTGTTACAGGCAAAACTCTTGAAAATACATTCCCTTTGGTCCTAAATCCAACTTCATTCATGGAAATGGTATTTCCAAGACTATCCGTATAATCAATATCGACTTCTTGGATTGTATTATCTCTATATGACCCAAATTCATCATTATAGGTTTCCATATCGGAGATTAATTTAAAAAAATTCGTTTTAGAAAAGTGAATAACGAATTTTTTGTATATTTGATTGTCAAATAAATTATCATAACTATAATCAACGATGTCCTCTGTTGAAGTAGTATTTAAATTATCAGTGATTTCAGTCGTATTATTAGAAGTGGTTGTTACTGCTGTTGTAATATATGTAGTGAACAATGAGCATGCGCTAAGTAAAACACCAAGTAATAGTATAGCCAATGACATCATTTTTTTAAACATAATATTACTTAGCACCATTTTCTTTCATAAATTTTTCAAAAGCTTCTGGAATTTCAAGAGAAAGATCAACAACCAAGTCATTAATTGGATGTTGGAAAGATACTCTATAGCTAAATAATAGCATTTGATCTACTTTATAACGATTATTGTTATATAAGTCATCACCAACAACAGGATATGAAAAATGAGAGAAATGAACACGAATTTGATGAGCTTTTCCAGTTTCAGAAATAATCTTAACAAGTGTGTAATGGCCAAATTCTTTCACGACTTGATAACTTGTCGAGCATTCTTCACCAGACATCTGAACTTCGCGTTTAATCGTGTTTTCTTGTCGTCCTATTGGTAAATCTATACAACTACGTTTAAGGTCAAGAATGCCATCGATGATACAGTAATATTCTCTTTGAATTTCGCCTTCAGTTTTGCTGCTCAATAAAAATTTGATAAAACGGTTTTTAGCAATAATCATAAGTCCAGAACTTTCTTTATCCAAACGATTGACAAAGTGAATTTGACTTAAAATATTGTTTTCAATGTAATATTGCTGCAAACCATTTGCCAAAGTCCCATGAGGGTGTGCTTTAGTGACCATAATCTGTATGTTCGATGGCTTGTTAACGACAAGAATATAGTCATCTTCATACGCGATTTCTAAATCCATCTTTTCAGGAACAACAAGGTTATCTCTATCTTCATTCAAAATAAAAACGTGTAGATGGTCACCTTTTTTTACTGTGTCTTTTAATAACTTAAGGTTGTGGTTTACGAATACTTTGTGCTTACCATCTTCCATTTCGATAATTTTTAAAGGCACGTTATTTTCATGAAGAAAATTGACGATTGTTTCAGGTTTCTTAATTTTGTAAATTAATTCCATTTTAACCACATCCTTCTTCTCTATTATAACATAAAAAACAAAAAAAGATTAATCTAAAATTAATCTTTTGGCGACTGTATGAGCGGTATATTTAAACTAAAAATCAGAAAATAATTATATAAATGCTAAATAATCATAAACTTAGATAAAATTGATACCAATTTAAGATGCAATCCGTTTGAAACGGTTCTTCTTTTTTTATAATTCTATCTTTTAAATCATTCATTTCAATTTCTAAAATTTTGCATATTGATTCGGGATAATTCATAATTCGTTGGTGTTTTTTGTATTCATTTCTATCTAAAATCGTGTATGAGCCATCAATTACGACTTTAATGTCAAGGTCGTAATCAATATACTTCAATGCTTCTTCGTCAACAAGTGTTGGAGAACTAATATTACAATAGTAAGAGACACCATTTGGCTTAATAATGCCAATAACATTATACCAACGATTTTTATAGAAATAGGAAACAGATGGCTCTTTTGTAAACCAGTATCTTCCATTGGATTCTATAACTTTTGTTCTTCTATTTGCAACTACAATATAGTCATCGTTTTCTTCTAAAACTGTTGCTTGTTCCCAAATACGATGTAAACTATGATCGTGTTTATAACTTTGTAAAACGATCTTATTACCTACTGTTAATTTCATAAATAACCATTCCTTTATGAAGTACTTACCAATATTATAACAGAAAATGTTTTAAATGTATTCCTTTTTGTTTACTAAAAAAAAGAATGCCCCAAATATATCATTAAGGGCATTTGTCAGTATCAAGTTGTCTATTCAGTCAGCCAATTTGGTCCTTTTAAAGAATCTGGCTCTTCTTTGAATAGTCCATCATAATTTCTTTGACGTAAAGCTTCATATAATACTGCACATACAACGTTAGCAAGATTTAAACTCCGTATTTTATCACTCATTGGCAAACGAATACAAGAATCAAGATGTTCTCTTAAAATTTCTTTTGGAATGCCAGTGGATTCTTTTCCAAAAATGAGATAGTAATTATTTTTGCTACTAGTAAAATCAAACTGATCTGGAGTCTTATTACCATATCTAGTAAAGAAAGCATATGTTCCTGGATTTGAAGTCGTAAATTCTTCCCAATTTTTATATACGTAATACACCACATGTTCGAGATAGTTTACACCACTTCTTTTAATGTATTTTGGATCAAGTTTAAAACCAATAGGTTCAATAATATGTAATATAGTGTCTGTTCCTGCACAAGTTCTCATAATATTCCCAGTATTTTGTGGAATTTCAGGTCCATAGAGTACAATATTTAATTTCATCTTATAAATCCTTCTTTTCTTCATTCGCATTTACAACTATTTCATATAAATTTGGGTTGAATTTGTTTGTAATAAACATATTAATCTCAAATTTATATGGAGGATAACTAAGTATTGGATTGTTGGTTGATTTTATATATGGTGTCTCTAAAATTTTTGGAAGATTTTTTAATAACGGATGATGAACGATATTGTTAAGTGCGTCAAATCCAATGTAACCAAATCCGATGTTTTCATGACGATCCTTATGAGAGTTAATCTCATTTTTCGAATCATTAATATGCAAGACTTTTAGATAATCAATTCCAATTATCTGTTCGAACTGATTCAAAACGGTGTCAAAATTATTGATAATGTCATAACCAGCGTCATGAATATGGCACGTATCTAAACAAATTCCAACACGATTTTTATTATCAATTAGATCTAATATTTCTTTTAGTTCTTGAAAGGTTCTTCCAATTTCACTGCCTTTTCCTGCCATACCTTCTAATGCGATAAAAACCCTTGATTCAGAGGTATTACTAATAATTGAAGTGATACTACTTGCGATTCTTTTTATGCCTTCAATGGATCCTTCATTCATATGTGCGCCTGGATGCAAAACCATTATTTTTGAACCTAAAGCCTCTGTCCTTCTCACTTCTTCACTGAGAAATGAAATAGCAA
>JAQUZN010000124.1 GCA_028691315.1 Candidatus Izemoplasmatales bacterium
CTAATAATTCGGGGATAAACTCTCCGTAATTATGATGATAGGTAGGATGTATTTGAATAAGTGTACCAAACTCGATTCTTCCTGTGATTGTTTTAATTGATACTTCATCACCAAGATTAGCGTTATCAAGCAAAAAGCCCTTAACCCACATGGTTAAAGGACAAATTGAAGTATCATCAGGGATATTTTTGGCTCTATTTTCTGGAGATAATATAACTTTTCTAATTTGAACCCATGTATTTTTTGTAATCAATACAATCACTCCTCATCAAGAAACAACCTAACGTCTCCCATAATAGCTCTTGGGACAGGCAAATCAATCATTGTTTTTAATCCGGGATTAGCATTTATTACGTGAGGTATCATATTAACACAGATGGCTATTGTTCCGATACCACCGTCAATTTCAGGAGAAATGGTCATATTGACAAATGGCTGACCAGTTATTTCGATAGAGTCTCTTGTTTTTACGCCACCAAGTTCTGGTTCGATTTGTTGAGGATGGCGCATATTTATTGAATTATAATTTGATAATTTTGAATATGATCTCATATCAACGCCACAAACGTCGCCTTTTTTGGAATATCCATATGGACTTTTACGGTCCACATCCGTGATTATCGGATCCATACTTTGATGGAAGTCAGTTACTTTAAGGCCTAAAGCATTGGCAATCATATGGGTGGACTCAATAAAACCAACATGACCAGCAATTAGACCTTTTTCACGCTTTTCATTAAATTCACTCACAGAAAAACCAACACCTTGCTCTTCCATGACTGTTTTTCCAAAAGGAGAAAGGCTATTCACTCTTGTAATATTAAAATCCTTGACGTCTCGCATAATACCCGTTAATGTGATGGCAAGAAGATCCATCATCATACCTGGATTTACACCAGTACCAAGAATTGTTACATTATTTCTTTTTGCTAAGTCATTTAATTCTTTAGATAATATTGGTTCTTTTGCATAAGGATAAGCCATTTCTTCAGCGGTAGATATTACATTGCATCCATGTTCAACCAAAAATTTTATTTTAGGAAATGCAGCGTTTGTATAAGAGTCTGTCGCAAGAAGAACGATTTCAGGTTTTGTACTTTCAATTAATGTTTCTATATTATTAGAGATTTTGACATCATGGTTTTGAACATCAATGTTCAAAACTTCGTACATGCTTTTCCCCACGAGTTTATCGTACATATCACAAATGCCAACAATGTCAAAACCTTGTTTGTTTAATATCATTCTTGCCATTCCTGAACCCATTGCCCCAAATCCCCATATAACTACTTTTACTTTATTTTTGCGCATATGTCTTCCTCCTATTGATGTATTCTTGTACCCGCTTTGCCTTCAACAGCAAGCCAAGCTTCTTCCAAAGAAGCAATGATTGCTTCTCTTTTTTCATTTCCTTTTACGAAGGATAATGCAGCCTCTACTTTTGGTAGCATACTACCTTTTAAGAAGTGACCTTCTTTAACGTATTCTTCTAGTTCATTAACTGATATCGATGAGATTGATATTTCATTTGGCTGCTTATAATTAAGTTTAATTTGGTCTACAGCAGTTAATATGATTAATAAATCAGCATGTGTTTGATCTGCAAGTGTTGCGCTAGCAAAGTCTTTATCAATAACTGCTGCAACTCCTAGATACTGATTTTTATTTTTAATAACAGGAATTCCGCCACCACCTACAGTGATAACGACATGATTTTCTTTAATAAGCGAATCGATAATATCTAACTCAACGATTTTGACTGGTTTCGGCGATGGAACGACTCTTCTGTAACCTCTTGAAGCGTCTTCTTTCATGACATAACCCTTTTCTTTTTCTAAAATTAACGCCTCTTCATGTGTATAAAAAGATCCAATTGGTTTAGAAGGATTTTCAAAAGCAGGGTCGCTTGGGTCAACTTCGACTTGGGTAATAACTGTCGCAACCGACTTTGTAATTCCTTGGTTTCTTAATTCTGTTTGTAAAGCATTTTGAAGATGATATCCGATATAACCTTGGCTCATTGCTCCACATTCAGGAAAAGGCATCAAAGGTGTTACACTACTAGTTTTTGAAGCAACTTCAAATGCCAGATTAATCATTCCAACTTGTGGTCCATTTCCATGGGCAAGAAGTACTTGATGTCCGTTTTTAATGAGCTCAACAATTGGTTTGACAGCATGTGCCACTTGGATAACTTGTTCCTCTGGATTATTTCCAAGTGCATTTCCGCCTAAAGCAACAACGATTTTTTTCATAAATTCTCTCCTAAAGTAGCGTACATGACAGCTTTTATTGTATGAAGTCTATTTTCTGCTTCATCAAAGACAACACTTTGATTGGACTCGAAAACTTCTTCAGTTACTTCTAGACTGCTTAATCCATATTTTTCATAAATAGTTTTTCCCATAGCAGTTTCTTCGTTATGAAAAGCAGGCAAGCAGTGCATAAAGACTGCACTATTCTTGGCGTTTTTCATAATCTTTTTATTTACCTGATATGGTAATAATAGTTTTATTCGCTCTTCCCAAACTGCTTCTGGTTCCCCCATTGAAACCCATACATCGGTATATATAACATCGGCATTTTTGCTTCCGAGGATTGGATCTTCTGTAAGCAATATTGTACCTCCAGACTCTTTAGCTAAAATTCGGCATTTTTTTACTAAAGATTCTTCTGGCCATAAAGATTTAGGAGCCACGGCTTTAAAATTGAGTCCCATAATTGCTGAACCTATCATTAAAGAGTTGCCCATATTATTTCTAGCATCTCCAAAATAGGCAAAATTGATTCCTTCTAAATGACCGAAGTATTCTAGCACTGTTTGAAAATCTGCTAAGATTTGAGTGGGATGATATTTGTCAGTTAACCCATTCCAAACAGGTACTTTTGAATACTGGCTTAATATTTCGACAGTTTCTTGTTTATATCCACGGTATTCAATACCATCAAACATTCTACCTAGAACTCTTGCGGTATCTTTAATACTTTCTTTTTTACCCATTTGTGATCCTGTTGGGCCAAGATAAGTAACTTGCATACCTAAATCGTATGCACCAACCTCAAACGCACATCTTGTTCTTGTTGAATCTTTTTCAAATAACAATACAACATTTTTTCCAAAAAGAGGTTTATCTGATAAATGTTCTGCTTTTTCTTTTTTTAATTTTATTGATAATGATAGCAATTCTGTGATTTCATTTTTCGTAAAATCAAGAAGTGTTAGAAAACTTCTTCCTTTAAATTTATTTTCCATATTTTCCTCCTCAAAAGCAAAGCTTTGATTTTTTTATAATAATAAAAATATTATATATCCTCTAAAATTATAACATTAAAGCGCTTACAAAGAAACACCTAATCGGCTTGACTACAAAAAATACTTCCATTGTAATATGGTAAAAGAGAAAAGAAATTCGTTTTTTATCAAATAATTTAATTTTATTGTATAATTATTACTGAGGTGATTAAAATGGCTGTAGATAATATTACATTAAATTTTACAAACGAATTCGTAGGAGAAGTTATTTCTCCTAGAGGAAAAGTACTAATTGGTGAACAAGATTACGGAATGGCTCCTTATCATTTATTATTTGGTGCACTTGGGTCTTGTTTCTATTCCACTTTTTTATCAATTGCTAATAAGAAAAGACTTACTTTTGATTCAGCTAGTATTGAAATTAGTGGAGTAAAAAGAACGGGTGAAATGCCTACACTAGAGTCTGTTCTTATTCATATGACAATCAAAAATCCGTCGAACGAGGTAGGTTTAACAAGGAGCGCTGAACTTGGTACTAAATTCTGCTCGATTCATGAAACGATTAGCAAAGTAGCTAGTATGAAACTTGAAGTTGTATTTATTAAATAACATATTGTTAATCAAAAAGAAGTATCCAACTGGATACTTCTTTTTTTAGTGAATATCGGATGAAAATGAAAGAAAACGAGAAGCAAAATAATCAATGAGAAACGCTCCAAGTGGTGCTGTAATGATGATAGCTAGTACAGCAATAGTCAAAATAAGATTCCCAGATGTAACACCAAATGATAATGGAATTGCTCCGATAGCAGCTTGAACAGTAGCTTTTGGCGTGTAAGAAAAAGCGGTGAAGAGACGTTCTTTTGTATTGAGATGTGTATTTGCGGTTGAAAGAAATGTGGCTAACATTCGAAAAATCAGAGCACAAATTATCACAATTAATGCGGTAAAACCAACATTTTGAAGTATTGAGACATCAACAATTGCCCCAACGAGCACAAATAACATTATTTCGGCACCAACCCATATTTTTGAAAACTTAAGTGTTAATCTGTTAGCTAAAATTGGATATGATTTTAAAATGGTTCCTCCGATTGCCATTACAGCGAGTAAACTTGAAAAGGGGACATACGGTTTTAATAAATTCTCTAAATAGATTACTAAAAACGAGAAACTGAAGATAATCAAAACTTTCAAAGTGTCGCGCATATGGATTTTTTTAAAAATAAAGGATACGAAAATTCCAATCAATATTCCTGCAATCAAACCAAAAATTATTGCGATTGGAAGTTGTATAAAACTAATCCACGAATAGGTTCCACTTTGGTAAATTTGCATCAGTGAAGAGAATACAATAATGACAAATATTCCATCTATTGAAGAACCTGCAAGAATCATTTGAGGAATTGATTTATCTGTTCCCTGTTTTTTTTCAATTAAAGAAATCATTCGGGGTACAACAACAGCAGGAGATACCGCCGCAACAACACTGCCAAGGATAAAACTTTCCAAAAGTGAAATGTCGAAGAATATAGGAGCAATAAGAGCTATGACGATAATTTCGATTACAGAAGGTAGAAAAGACAAAAGAATCGCTGGTCTTCCAACCTTTTTCAAATCTTTGATATCAACAGTTAAACCAGCTCTAAGTAAAATGACTACAAATGCGATTTGCTTTAGATCGGGAGCAATTGTTAAAATATCAGGACTACTAAGATTAAAAGCATAAGGTCCTAAAA
>JAQUZN010000125.1 GCA_028691315.1 Candidatus Izemoplasmatales bacterium
AGCAGCATACACTGGTTTGTAACCATCTCCTGTAAGACGGTTACGAGGGGCCTGCCCTCATCTCTTTCACAGTTACAAACATTGCCGCCTGCAATGTTTTCACAGCACACTCTGTCATCTGTCATTAGTATTCTGGCGCAGCATATATAAAACATTCTTCCCATAGCCTAGTTTCTCTACTTTTTCAGCATTTATAAGTGCACGTAAATCGCTCATGGTACTAAAATGCGAACACTGATTGAAGGCGCAGCATTGCGAGGCGGTGACTGTCCGATTGGATTGAAGGTAGTTCTGTATATGCTTCATCCGCTGTTCGGCCGAGAAACGTTGTTTTTTCTTTGAAGTTTCACGTTCCAGGGTCATTGATTTCAGACTATCCTTCATTTTAGCCGAGCAACGGAAATTCACGTTTTTGAAACGGACCGAAGCCGACCGTATCTGTTTATCACTGGTAACCCCTTTGGGGCACTCCAGCGAGACCGAGTAGTACCCCAGATCTTCCAGATTCACATTCTCCCCATTTTTGAGGCGGCGTATAATCACCTCACTAAAACTAGTCAGCAACCCTTTGATATCCCCCGGCGAAAAAGACGAGATAGTTGAAATCTCTTCTGCCAGATCATCCATCGTAGCCGTACGCGAAGCAACGATACGCGCATGCAACTCAGTAACCCCCTCTTTCCTCGACGCAGGAGGATTCTCAACCAACCGATATTTAGCACTCATTCAATTATAAAGTATTAGAAACAATGTAACAATCTAATTCCGAAACAACGAACAACTATCCGGTAGCCACTTGATATCCTTGCAGTATGCAGCTGCCTACTGTAAGTTACCCAGCTGTAAAACTTCCAGTATGCAGCTGCATACTGAATAGCAGTTCGTAAGCAAAGATACTAAACCCAACCGGGAAAACCTTACTTTATCGTATAGTAATGGCAAATAACTTATAGATTGCAGAAATAAAACATATTGGCTATTTATGATTCTGACACTCAGTTTTATGTTTTGATCATGTCTAAGCTGTACATGTCCATGTAATTGTTCTGGCAATAAATTAAAAACTTTATGAGAGCACCACTAACAATAATAATTGACCGATTCCTATTTGGAAAATTCTGTTGGCAACATATTCCGCCGATAGACAGTGCTTTTCGATTAAAAGGCTTCATTCCAAAACCTACATAAATTATATTTTCATTTACTTAATTGTAAATTCAATACTTTTGTTATATATTGCCACTCTGTTTCCTTAAATCAGTATGAGATGTCTTTTTGATATTTTCGACACTTCTTATAAAGAACCTTTCAACCTGATACGGAACTTTCTAATGATCATATTTCAATCAAATTTAAACAGACTCATTGAGAAAAGTAAGACATGGATAAAAGATATATAGGTAAAATTAAAAATTTTAATGGACAATTTGGGTTTATTATATCTGAATTGGGAGATACTTTTTTTCATAAAAATAGTCTCAAAATTGAATTTACTCCCGAAAAAAATGATGACATAAGTTTTAAGATAGAACCTTCACGGAATAAAGAGGGAATGTATAATGCTTATAGTATTGTTTTATTAAAGAAATCCGAAGAAATCCGAAAAGAGAGAAAATCTACGGTAGAAGAATATCTATTAGGAACAGTTAAATGGTTTGATGCATTAAAAGGATATGGTTTTATATCTGCAGACAATATAGATTATTTTATACACGGATCAAACTTATTGTCGGAAACAATAATTTCAGAGGGAGATACTGTTATTTTTTCAACTAGATTACACAAAGGAAAATTATCTGCAGTTAATTGCCAATCGTTAATCAATGGTTTAAATGATTGTTCTTCAGAAAGTCATTCTAAACTTTTACAAAAATATTTATTAGGACTTAACAATATAAACGAATCAAATTATAACATAATCAAATCAATCTCTAAATCCGATAAGATTAATAAAGTAGCAAAATCCACTTTTCTACAATCAGCATTCGATAAAGCAGATTTATTGTATCAGTACAAAATATTGTTTGACGGACTGATATTTTTTTCGGAGGAAAGCCAAATTGATTTTTTACAAAAATATTTATTAGGACTTAACAATATAAACGAATCAAAGTATAGCATAATCAAATCAATCTCTAAATCCGATAAGATTAATAAAGCAGCAAAATCTGCTTTTCTAAAATCTGCCTTTGAAAATGCAAATGCAGAGTACCAATGCAAAATGTTGTTTGACGGACTGATATCTCTTTCGGAGGAAAGCCAGATTGATTTTTTACAAAAATATTTTCAAGAACTTGACGATGGAGACTATTCAAATTATAACATAATCGAATCTATCGCTCAATCCGATAAGATTAATAAAGCAGCTAAATCTGCTTTTCTAAAATCGGCATTTGAAAAAGCAAATGCAGAATGTCAATATAAAATATTGTTTGAGGATTGCTTGATTGATATTGAAAAAGAAACCCCTGAAAACCAAATCGATTTTTTACAAAAACTCGGAAGATTAGAGATTTATAAAACCAAATTTATCTCTCAATCCGATAAGATTAATGAAGCAGCAAAATCTGCTTTTCTAAAATCTACATTTGAGAAAGCAAATGTAGAGTCCCAATGCAAAATGTTGTTTGACGGACTGATATCTCTTTCGGAGGAAAGCCAAATCGATTTTTTGCAAAAATATTTACAAGAATTTAATAATATAAACTATTCAAATTATAACAAAATCGAATCTATAGCTCAGTCTGATAAGATTAATAAAGCAGCAAAATCTGCTTTTCTAAAATCGGCATTTGAAAAAGCAAATGCAGAATGTCAATATAAAATATTGTTTGAGGATTGTTTGATAGATATTGAAAAAGAAACACCTGAAAGCCAAATCGATTTTTTACAAAAACTCGAAAGATTAGACATTTATAAAATCGAATTTATTTCTCAATCCGATAAGATTAATAAAGCGTCAAAATCTGCTTTTCTAAAATCTGCATTTGAAAAAGCTGATGCAGAATGTCAATATAAAATATTGTTTGAAAAGCATTTAGTTCAAGGATTTATACCAAAACTTGACTTCCTCTTAAACTCAACTCAAAGTGGTAGAATGAAATTTTCAAAGGGGCAGTATAAGGGTCAGACTTATTTAGAGATTTTAGAAATAGATATTGAGTATTTATTCAAAAATGACTATAAAATCAATGAATTCTATAATGTTAGACATGGATATTGGAATAAAAATGGAGGGAAAAAAAATGAGTATTATTTATCCCAAACATATAAACAACGGAAAATATCTTGGCTCTCAATTCTTAATGAAATTAATACACGACTAAATTCTAACGACATATTTAGAGGGCTTACTACAGAAGAATTATATGAAATAATATGTAAATTAAACGAAGCAAAAGAATTATATAACATATTTAAAATTCCATTTAATCAAAGTATTTTCGAAAGTGCAATAAAAAATGCTATTGACTTGGTTGAGTTTAATTTCTTGGCATATGTTAATGATTATAAATGGTTGAATTGTGTTAAGCTTTACAATCGAGAATTGTATAATGAATTATTTGAAGAGCATTACTCTCAAATTTCAAAAAAAGACCGTTTATTTTTATGGTTACAAGGATTGAATCCTCATTATAATTATTTAGAATTAGTACAAGCGGCGTGGCAATTATCAAATGATGAACGGAAATTATTTAACAAACGACTAAAAGAACACGCCAAAGATGAGCGTTTGCAAAATTTTATAGACCAAATACCTATGGCAGAACTTATTGAAGAAACAGAAAATACAAAAACGTATAAATGTAAGTGGCGTAATTTGCTTTATAAAAATGGTTTAATACAAGTTTTTCTTGATAAGACTACAGCCGTGGAGGATTACTGTTGGGAATCGGCTCGCGAAGAATGGAATTTGCTAACGCAGGAGTATTTCAATAATAGACGAATTGATGATATTCTGGTTACAGTTGACAATTACAATTGTATAACAAAAATTACAGGATTAGAAGATATCGAAGTAAAGATTATTCTGGCTGAAGTTCGTGTAAATGGCACAACAAAAAGAAAAACGAATATATCTTCAAATCAACTTACGAAAATTATTCATAATGTGGCGGCCCGCAATCAATGTGTTAGTTTTTTGACAAGTCAGAGGTCTGACTATAATGCAATTGATATTCAAGAATTGGTTACAGATGATTATGGTTCTTTACGTAGAGATGTGTCATTTATATTCCCTATCCCTGATGAAAATGGTAATGTTTACTTAATATGGGAAAGTGCTGAATTTGAAAAATCCAAGGCAACACATATTTTCAAATGCGACACGAATGGATTTGAAGAGGTTGAAAACAAAGTCAAAGATTTTATTGAAAATAATATCCGCACTCGTTCTCGTTTAAACGGCGTAGAAATCGAAGACCTAATAGTGAAACAAGAGTTGCAGTATTTTTGCAGAATAAATCATAACACTGTTGATTATCAGGTTTGGGAAAATAGAATGAAAGATGCGTTGCCATTTTTGAAATGAGTATACAAGATTTATGAATGAAATAACACTATTCAAAAGGCTAATTGTACGGATAGTGATAATATCACTCACAAATGTGCTACTTTTCACCGGCTGTAATTAGATTGCTAAAGTAATTATTTATTTTATTTTTTACGTCTCATTGATTCGCCTTTTTTATGGAAAGCTTTCAATAAAAAAGGCGAAAGTTTAAGAAAAAAGTAGGTAGTTTAAGAATCAATTCAGAATAGTCTGGCAAAATAAATGAAAAAATGAACGGATATCACCGTTTTGGGTGGGTGGATATCGTCCGTTTTTACATAGGAACAAGACCTGTAATGCCAAAAGCGAAAGCTGGGCGGTGAAAACTTCCATTTCGGTTAAAGTCCCGAGTGAATACAGATTAACACTGAGATGATGAAGCTCCGTTCCCAACTCTCAGAAGTAAGCAAAC
>JAQUZN010000018.1 GCA_028691315.1 Candidatus Izemoplasmatales bacterium
AATTTAGTTTTAGTAATGGAAAACTTGGATTCTATATGGGTCTAGTTGGAACAACAAGTGTAGCAACTACAATTTATTTAGATGATGTAGTTCTTGAGCAAATTGGTTATGTAAATGATACAACAGCCCCAGTGATTATCGGTGCTGCTGATACATCAATTGCAAAAGATTCATCATTTAATCCTTTAGCAAACGTTTCAGCATTTGATATTTATGATAAATTATTAACAGCAAATGATATCGTCGTTACTGGCGATAAGATTACTGGAATACCTGGAACATATACATTTGATCCAAGTGCAGCAGGTGTATTCACAGTTACATATACTCTAACTGATAAGTCAGGAAATATTCAAGTTATTAACCGCACAGTTACAGTAGTAGAAGGAGATCCAGTGAATACTGTTATCATTCCTAATGCTGATTTTGAAACTGACCAATTAGTCAGTGACTTAGCAGGTTGGAGTTGGAAGACTAGCACTGGTGGTGCCTTTACACTTGCCATTCAAAATGGTCAAGTTGAAGTCGATGTAACCAATATCGGTCTTGTGCCTCATGGCGTTCAATTAAATCTATTAAACCGTTCTATCGTTTCAGGAACCATATATAAAATTATGTTTAGCGCAAAAGCTGACGATGTAAGACCAATTAAAATGGTTGTCGAAAATGGTTCAACTTATGCAAGATTACTTGACGTTGATGTTTACTTAACTACTGGTTGGGTAACTTATACAGCATATTTTGATTATAAAGGACCAAGTATTGCTAATGCGAAGTTTGCATTCTTCTTAGGTGCCGTACTAGATGATTCTGTTCCTACAATGATATATATTGATAATATTAGCTGTGAGATTGTTTCACAAGTAATTGATGGTCAAGCACCAGTAATTTATGGCGTTGACAATGCAATTGTAAAACTTGGTGAATCATTTGATCCACTTCTAGGAGTTAGTGTTTGGGATCAAATAGATAATACACTATTAATATCTCATATAAAAGTAACAGGTTCAGTTGACACAGCTATTGCTGGCGATTATACATTAACTTATACTTTAAGAGATTCTTCTGGAAATATTGGAACATTCACAAGAGTAGTTACAGTCACTGATACATTGCTTCCTGCTAGTTTTACTCTTACTAATGGTGACTTCTCAACGGACCAATCTACACCTTATGCTCAACCTGCAACAGCGGGATGGGGATGGCATGGAGCTGGAACATTTACGGTTGATATTTCTGGTGGTGTTGCGGCAATTAATGTAACAGCATTAGGAACTGTTCCATATGGAGTACAATTCTATCAACAAAATCGTGTTTATGAATCTGGAGCAATGTATAAAGTTACATTTGTTGCAAAAGCTGATATTGCAAGGCCTATTCAAGTTGCATTTGAAGGTGGAGCATCAGGCACAACTAGACTTTGGGACACGATTGTAAATCTATCAACTGAATGGGAAACTTATACAGTATATATTTGTCTTCCAAAAACATTTAGCTTTGATAATGGAAAACTAGGATTCTATATGGGCTTAGTTGGAACAACAAGTGTAGCAACAACGATTTACTTTGATAGTATTCAAGTTGATCTTGTTGGTTATGTAAAAGATACTGCTGCTCCATTTATCGTTGGAGCTAATGACGCAACTATCGCTGTAAATGATGTATTTAATCCAATCACTGGTGTTTTAGCATTCGATGTTTTGGACAAAACTTTAAATGCATCTAGCATCGTTATTACAGGTACTGGAATTACAAGTACTGAAGGCGTATATACATTTGATTCAAGCGTTGCCGGTGTTTACACTCTTACTTACACGTTAGTGGATAAATCTGGAAATCAAGTTGTTATCACACGGACCGTAACCGTTAGTTAACACACCAGATTTAAAATTTTCTCTGTCAAGGCGAGCATCTTTTGCTCGCCTTGACTATTCTTCACTACTTTTTTTAAAAAATATGGATTGAATCATTGATTATTTTATTGTATAATTTGTGAAGTCAGTTCATGGAGGTATCATATGAAAACAACGATTTATGATGTAGCAAAAGCCATGAACCTTTCACCGGGTACCATATCGAAAATATTACATAACAACGGAAACGTTAGTGTAGATACTAGAACAAGAGTATTAGAATACATTAAAGAAGTCGGATACGTTGCAGATACAAACGCTAGAATATTGAAATCAAAACACAGTTGGACAATCGGTGTTATATTTGCAGATATCTCTTTAATAGGACTAGAGCATCCGTTTTTTGCAAGTATTATTCAACACTTTAAAAACTACGTAGAAAAGCAAGGATATGAACTTGTTTTTATAGTAACAAAACTTGGTGAGAATGAATTAACATATCTTGAATGGTGTAAAAACAAGAAAGTAGATGGTGTTTTAATTGTTTCAGGCAACCCAAATAATCAAAACATAATTGAACTTGTAGAAAGTGATATACCATCGGTTTCAACCGACATTATTCGTCCGAGATTAAATTCTGTTCTATCAGATGATTATTGCGGTGTGTCACTTTGCATACAATATGCAATTTCATTAGAAATGGACAAGATTGCTTGCATCACAGGACCTTTAACGACAAGAGCATTTTCAGAACGTTTAGATGCTTATGACAAAATATTAAAAGAAAAAGGTCTTTTTGACAAATACACTGCGTTTCAAGAAGCAGAGTCATTTGGTTTTACAAGTGGATTTAATGCCACAATGAAGTTATTAGAAAGTGTAAGTGAAATACCACAAATGATTTTATCTTTTTCAGATGATCTTGCATTTGGTGTCATTCGTGCTATTGAAGCAAAAGGGTTCCGCGTACCAGAAGATATTTCTGTTATTGGATTTGATGATATTCAATTTGCAAAACATTTTACACCATCACTTACAACCATTAGACAAAATAAAATATTAATTGCGGAGACTGCCGCCAAATTGTTATTAGAAAATATCCAAGGAAAATCAGAAAAAAGGGATATTGTAATAAAAACTCCTGTAGATTTAGTTATTCGAAATTCAACAATTATAAGATAAAAACCAGCAAATTTGCTGGTTTTTCCATAATATATGATTTTATATCGTCCTTTACACTATTATTTTTACTATTTTTTTCACAAAGAGAATTAACTCATTTTCATTGTATTATGATTTGTATTTGCTATAATTAATATGTTATAAACTGTGGAGGTCACGATGATTACGACGATATTATTTGATTTAGATGGCACACTATTACCATTAAATGAAGAGTTGTTTATGAAAATATATTTTGGTGGTCTTGGAAAGACATTTGAAAAGTTTGGATATGAACCTAAAAAATTAATTGAAGCAGTTTGGGCTGGGACAAAATCAATGATTAATAATCATGGACAAACAACCAATGAATTTGTTTTTTGGCCATCATTTTACCAAATCGTAAATGGTGATCACTCGTTTATTGAGACGACATTTGAAGGGTATTATTCTTCTATGTTTGATGAAGTACAAAAGTCCACAACAGCATCTATGTTCTCCAAAAAAATAATTGATGAACTAAAACAAAAAAATTATCGAATCATTCTTGCGACCAATCCATTATTTCCACGAATTGCAACAGAAAAAAGAATTGAGTGGGCAGGATTAAAAGTCGATGATTTTGAATTTATTTCAACTTATGAAAATTTTAGTTATTCAAAGCCAAACATTAAGTACTTTGAGGCTTTAATAAAGCAACTTTCTCTAACACCAGAGAATTGTTTGATGATTGGGAATGATGCTCTTGAGGATATGGTTGCATCGAAAACGGGAATGGAGACTTATCTATTGACAGATTGTCTTCACAATGAGCATCAAGTTGATATTTCAAAATATGAAAATGGCTCGATGGAAGATTTATATTATAAGCTTTCGAATTTTCCGAAATTGGATCGAAAACTGTGAACATTATATTAACGGCATTTGAACCGTTTGATGATCGAGATACCAACGCATCTTTAGAAGTAGTAAATGCATTTCCTGATTTTTTTGAAGGACATCATATAAAAAAAGTTGTATTGCCTGTAATTTATGAAAATTTTGCGTGTGAAGAACTTTTTAATGATATTGATATTGATTTACTCATTCTTTGTGGCGAAGCGGCTAATCGTGAAAAAATCGCATTAGAAGTAGTATCTGTCAATATGATGTATGCCAGTATTCCAGATAACTTTGGAATATACAAAAATGGCGGTAAAGTAGTAAGTGATGGACCAGATGCATATCTAACAAATATTGATCTTTTAGAAGTTAACAAACAATTAAACTTGTCAAATGTTTACCTATCCTTTTCGGCTGGGACCTTTATTTGTAATCTATGTTATTATAAGTCTTTGCATACAATAAAAATCGAGAATAGAGATACTTTGTGTTGCTTTGTTCATTTCCCGCTCTTTAAAACAAACAAGTTACAAGAAGGAATAGAATTAAAGGATGGGTTGTCTTCTCTTAAAGCTATTATTCACCAAATAATTTATTCTTCAAAATTAGTATAATTTGCGTAAAGACTTTGACAATTGATTGGTAATTATATATAATTACCTTATTGAAAAACTAGGGGGTTCTATATGAGAATTGGAATTATTGGGCCGATTGGCTGCGGGAAATCGACTTTATCGAAAAAACTATCAGATTATTATCAAGCAACCTTAGTAGAAGAACCAGTAGAAAAAAATGAATACTTACCACTTTTTTATCAAGACAAAGAAACTTTTGCATTATTATCACAAAATGCATTTTACTCTTCTTTATTTCTACTTATGTGGAAAACAAAAGATATTGACAATGTTGTCTGTGATTCAACCCTTTTCTCAAATCTTGTTTTTACAGAATTATTAAGACTTGAGGGAATAATGACAGCAATGGAAGTTGCTCTTACTTATGCGATTGCAGATGAGCATTTAAAAAGAATTCCTGATGTTGATATTCACATTGTTATCATGAGGAGAACTGAACAATTATTCGAAAATGTAAGAAAACGTGGTAGAGACATTGAACAGGATCAACATGATTATTTAACATTCCATTATTCTCATTATTATGATGTATTAAGAAGAATATTTAAAACATACAAGGTTCCTGAATCACAGATTTTATGGCTTCCGATTGAAGATATGGAAGATGAGTTAGAGTTTAAACAAATTATTCAAACAATTGAAAATAAATATTCAGAAAAGCGATAATCCAAGGATTATCGCTTTATTTTTTTTGAAAATATGTTTGAAACCAACTCGTTGTATCTTCAACTGTGTCCTCAAATGTTTTTAACCTAAAATGAAACAGAGATTCCATCTTTGATAAATCGTAGTTGTAATTGTCAAAAACAGCTTTCACCATCATTTTAGAAAAAGTTTTACTAAACTGTGAAAAGAATAAGGCAATCCACTTTGGAATGTAAATATAGATTGCTTTTTTATTCAGTACTTCATTAATACACTGGTAAAATCTCTTGATTGTAACATTATGCCCACCAATGATAACACTACCTGTAAAGTTCTTTTCGACAATGATTTTTATAATTTTTGAAATGTCCTGAACATCAACAAAGTTATATCCGCCATTCACATAAAAAAAGATGTTTTTATGTAATGCTTTGATAATTTCATGTCCAGCTGCAGAGGGTTTATAATCGTGGATACCAATAATCGCGCTTGGATAAATAATGCAGGCATTCATATGTTTTGTTTCAATCATATTATATAGGTATTTAGTTGCTTGACCCTTGGTAAAAGCATAGTTTGATTGGCATTTTTCTGGGTGAAAAGAAGTAGGCTCCTTAATATGAGTTTGTTTAGAATCTCGGTCGATGACATCAACACTTGAGGTATATATTAGTCGTATATTATTTTTATAACAAAAATCAATGATGGTTTTTGAACCAAAATCATTGACTAAAATACATTCTTCAAGATGTTTATTAGTTAAGTCAATATATCCCGCTAAATGAACAAGAATGTCTGACGACTTGACTTGAGAATGCAAAAATTCTTCATCAAAAATGTCGCCCTGAACAGTAATTGTATTTAAATCTGAAATAGCATCGGTGATAGACCTAACAAGGATTTTATGCGGGAGATGCTCTTGAATTAATAACCTTGCAAAATTATTTCCAAGATGTCCTGTAGCACCAGTAATTACAATCATTTATATCTCCTAAAGTAATGTATGTTTTATCCAATTATATCAAAGAAGTAATTGATATGATATAATATATAAAATAAAATACTCTTTTTGGAGGAATATACAATGTTAATCGAACAATTAGTTGAAAGTCAAAGGTCTTTTTTTAAAACAAATCGGACGAAGGATCTAGAGTTTAGAATTCAAGCGCTTAAGACTTTAAAGGCTGGAGTACTTGCGTTTGAAGAGGAAATCAATGAGGCATTGATGTCTGACTTACATAAAAGCTCATTTGAAACATATATGTCTGAGACTGGAGTTGTTTTGGCTGAAATTGACTATGCTTTAAAACACATTCGAAAATGGGCAAAACATAGAAGAAGAAAAACACCTCTTCCATTGTTTTTAGCGAACAGCTATGTTTCCCCTGAACCTTATGGAGTAACATTAATTATGAGCCCTTGGAATTATCCTTTTCAGTTAGCAATTGATCCTCTAGTTGGGGCAATTGCGGCAGGAAACACAGCAATTATTAAACCGGCTTCTTATGCACAAAATACTTCAAACATCATCAAAGTAATTATAGAACATTGCTTTGCGGAAGAATATGTTTCATGTGTTCTTGGTGGCAGAGATGAAAATACGTTGCTTTTAGAACAAAAATTTGATTATATCTTTTTTACTGGTTCAACAAGTGTAGGAAAAATAGTCATGGAAAAAGCTAGTAAAAACTTAACCCCTATATCTTTAGAATTAGGTGGTAAAAGTCCGTGTATCATTGATAGTTCGGTGAATTTACGTCTAGTAGCTAGAAGGGTTGCCTTTGGTAAGTTTTTAAATTCGGGACAAACATGTGTTGCTCCAGATTATATTTATATGCATGAATCACAAATTCCAGAGTTTGTAGAAAATATCAAACGAGAAATTTTTGAATTTTTTGGAGAAAAGCCGCTATTATCTGAGGAACTACCGAAGATTATCAATCAGAAACACTTAGAACGATTAAAGGGCTTAATGATTGGAGAAAAGATTGTTGCCGGTGGTAACTATAATAAAACGTCTATTGAGCCTACTGTTTTAACTGGAATAACTATAGATTCAAGAATTATGCAAGAAGAGATTTTTGGGCCAATTTTGCCGATATTAACTTATCAAAATCTTAGTGAAGTATATGATTATTTGAAGAGTCAGCCTAAACCTTTGGCTTTATATTTGTTTACGAACAGTAAAAACACAAAAGACGAAGTCTTCAAAGAGTGTAGTTTTGGTGGAGCAACAATTAATGATACAATTATGCATTTTGCAACATCTGAAATGGGTTTTGGTGGAGTTGGTGATTCAGGTATTGGCAAATATCATGGCACTTCAAGTTTTGATACTTTTTCTAATTTGCGATCTGTTGTCAAAAGAAGTAATTTAGTTGACTTGAATATGCGGTATCACCCATACACTAAAGGGAAATTAAATTTACTAAAGAAATTTTTAAAGTAATACAAATTATATAATGTGAACGTTTTCTTAATCTTTTTATAATTGAAATATTTCTTGAATGAAAGTGTTTTCTTAGTATTGTTTAATCTTCCTTACTATGGTAAACTATTTTTGTTTTGTTACAGTGAAATTAAATAGCAATCGCCAATATAATATGGATAATTTGGTTCCATAGTCTCTACCAAACGACCACAATCGTTTAACTATTGGTTACATTATACCCTATACGGTTTTTTTGCGTGTGGATATTTGTTGGCGAGTATATACTTTTATATACTTGCTTTTTTATTTGCTAAAAAACAAAACAAAAATATCTTATAGGAGGATACATTCATGCAAAGCTCTACAGATTTTTTCAAGTTAAAAGAAAATAAGACAACTTGGACAAAAGAATTAGTTGCTGGTTCAACAACGTTCTTCGCGATGGTTTACATTATTTTCGTCAATCCTGCAATGCTTAGTCAAACCGGTATTCCTTACGGCGCAGTATTCTTAGCAACGATTATTGCAATTGTCATTGGAACACTTGTTATGGCGCTATTCGCCAATGTTCCATATGCTTTAGCACCTGGAATGGGACTAAATGCATTCTTCACCTACACAGTTGTATTTAACCTAGGGTTTTCGTGGCGAGAAGCACTTGCAATGGTATTTATTTGCGGAATTATTAACGTTATAATCACTGTAACAAAGATTAGAAAACAAATTATTAAGGCAATCCCTGCTTCATTGCAACATGCAATTGGAGGCGGAATCGGTATTTTCATCGCTTATATTGGGTTGAAAAATGCTGGAATGTTCACATTCACTTCTGATCCAGGAACTTGGACAGAATCATTTGGAACAATTTTCTCGAACTCTAGTATTATTCCTGCATTAACTGATTTCTCATCATGGATACCTGTACTTGCAATTTTTGGAGTAGTATTGACCGTCATATTATTATTAATGAAAGTCAAAGCAGCAATATTAATTGGTATCGTTGTTACTACAGTTGCGGGTTTATTTGTTGGCGTAACAGTGTTACCTTCGGATAATGTTTTTAACTTCTCATTATTAGGAACATATTTTGGACAACTTGGTGATACATTTGGTCAAGCCTTTGTTGGTATGGGAACGTTATTTTCGAATGTTGCAAAGTTACCTACGGCATTACTTGCAATATTTGCATTTAGTTTATCTGATACTTTTGATACTATTGGTACCTTTATTGGAACCGGTAGAAGAACAGGCATCTTCTCTGATGACGACATTAAATCAATTGAAACAGGTAAAGGATTTAAAACTAAAATGGAAAGAGCTTTATTCGCCGACTCTGTAGCTACATCCATTGGCGCTGTTTTTGGAACTTCAAATACTACAACATATATTGAATCAGCAGCTGGAATTGAAGCTGGTGGAAAAACTGGATTAACGAGTGTTTTCACAGCCGGATTATTTGCTCTATGTATATTTCTAGCACCTCTAGCAGGAATTGTACCATCCGCAGCAACTGCTCCAGCATTAATTATAGTTGGTATCATGATGATGAGTAGTTTTAAAGAAATTAATTGGAGCGATTTTGGAACTGCAGTTCCTGCATTCTTCTCTGCTATCTTCATGGCTTTTGCATATAATATTTCTTATGGTATCGCATTTGGATTTATCTTCTACATTATCGTTAAAATTGTTGAAAAGAAATCCAAAGAAATTCACCCAATTTTATGGGTATCTTCTGGATTATTCTTACTATATTTTATTTTAATGGCATTTATCTAAACTTAAATCAATTTAGTGGGGGAAATAAAAAAATGGTGGATGTAGTTTATCCACCATTTTTCTATTTTTGATGAGTATAACAATATTCATCACCTGATGAATCTGACAAAATAAAATGATTTTTCAATAAAACTTTTTGTGATGCTATATTTTTTCTAGATGTTTTTGCAATAATCTGATGAACTCCTGGTAGGGTATAACCAAACTGACATAGAGCATTTACTGCTTCAGTCATGAATCCCATATTTTGATGCCTAGGATTTATCCCATATCCAATTTCAATTTCTCCATTCTTGTTTGGAACGTCTTTAAAACAAAGACTACCTATAATCACTTGATTAACTTGTTTTTTAATTACCCAAAGTGCAAAAAAGATTGAGTCATGAGGATGAGTAATCATTAAATCAAGCTGTTTACTAAATATGTGGTGTAGTGCATTTTGAAAGTCTTCACCTTCATATTTAATACTTAGATTTTTCTCAAAGAGTGTTAGATTATTTAACAAATAATCAAATTCAATTATAGATAAAGGGATAAGTTCTAATCTGTTAGTAATAAGATTCAAGTAATTCACCTAACTTTTCTATAGATTTTTTTTTAAAAGATCGAGAATGTTAAGAATATAATGCTAAGTAAACTTGCGATTAGACTTACAACAGTGATTTGTGTGTTGATGGATGGGCCAGCAGTATCCTTAAACGGATCACCAACGGTGTCGCCAATAACCGCAGCTCTATGAGCTTCTGAGCCTTTACCACCATGGTTGCCTGATTCTATATATTTTTTCGAGTTATCCCACAAGCCTCCACTATTTGACATAAATAAAGCAAGTAGAAGACCACTTACAATATTACCAGTTAAATACCCACCAATAGCATAAACTCCGCCTACAAGTCCAACAACAATTGTAATAATGATGGTAAATAAGCCAGCAGGGATTAATTCTTTTAAAGCCCCAGTTGTTGCAATATCAATGCATTTATCAGATTCAGGAAAAACGCCTTCTTTTCCCTCTTTTAAACCAGGAATTTCTCTAAATTGTCTATGAATTTCAGATACCATTCTTTCTGCATTTTTTGTCACGCCAAGCATCAACATGGCTGAGAAAACAGCAGGAACGCTAGCCCCAACTAATAAACCGAAGAAAACTGCAGGATTCATAATATCAAATCCAACAATCAATGGAATAGCTAAATTTCTTTCAAGAATAGCGGAGTTTACTTCTGTGATAAAAGCACCTAGTAAGGAAATAACCGTTAACCCAGCTGCACCAATTGCAAAACCTTTTGTAACTGCTTTAACAGTATTCCCAGCAGAATCTAAAGTGTCAGTAATTCTAATTACTTCCTCTCCTAAATCTCCCATCTCAGCGAGACCTCTTGCATTATCGACAATTGGACCATATGCATCATTTGATATAATCATTCCAACAATAGATAACATGCCAACAGCAGCCATGGATATTCCAAATAGAGCGTATTCTATTTGCGTTCCGGTTGCAATTCCTAAAGGGGCAGTGATTTGATATGCTGCAAAAGCAGATATTGCTATCCCAACCATTGCAGGAAGAACAGATAAAAATCCATAACTTACACCAGAAATAATGGTTAATGCTGGTCCGCTTTCACTGGCCTTAGATACTTTTCTTACTGGAGTTTTTGAATCATCTGTGAAGTAATCAGTAGCAATACCAACGATTACACCAACGAGTAATCCAGTAACAGCTGCAAAGTAAATTCTCCATTCAAAAGTAAACAACCAAGTAGCAATTGCTGTTAATACCGTGAACAATAAAGTTGTTATATATGTAGAAGAATTCAGTGCTCTGGTAGGAGAACTATTCTTTCCCATTTTTGCAAATCCAACGCCAATAATAGAAGATAATAATCCAATTGCAGCATAAGCAAAAACTAATACAGTATTATGCGATCCTGTTAGCTGATCAATTGAAAAACCAATGACGAGCGCAGCTGCTAAAGAAGCAACATGTGAATCAAATAGATCTGCCCCCATTCCTGCAACATCACCAACATTATCACCTACGTTGTCAGCAATAACAGCGGGGTTTCTTGGATCGTCTTCGGCAATCCCTAATTCAATCTTGCCTACTAAATCAGCACTTATATCAGCAGTTTTAGTAAAAATACCACCACCAGCTTTGGCAAATAATGCTAATGAAGAAGCACCAAAACTAAAACCTAAAATCATTGTGGGATTGTTTGTAATTAAGAATACCAAAGATACCCCAAGTAGGCTAGAACCAACAACTGCCATTCCCATGACTGCGCCACCTCTAAAACCCGATAAAAAACTTGGTTTAATTCCTTTTAATGCTGCTTCAGCGGTTTTCTTATTTGCAATCGTTGCGACATATATTCCAATTTTACCAGCTAGTGCACTAAAAACAGTTCCAAATAAATAAGCGAATGCAATAATAAAATTATCGCCAATGGAGCCTTTCCAAATTGGGGAAGGCAAAAAAATAAAAATGAGAATACTGATGACAAGTGCAAATTTTGCAAGAATCGTGTATTCTTTTCGCAAAAATGTATTAGCACCACTTCGAATCATCTCTGCGATTTTACTGATTTTTACATTTGAACTTTCTTGTTTGTTGACCCATAAATATAACCATCCAGCAAAAACAAATGCGAGTAGTGCAACAAAAACACTAAAACCAATAGCAATCATTGTATTCATTGTTTCAACTCCATTCTGTTTATTATTATATTTTTTATTTTATCATTAAAAATACACTATTACAATATTGTACTGAAATCTTACAAAAAATGTGATAGCGATAATTTTACGACTTTTCAGTGAAAAAATTAATTAACTAGATGTATAGCAAAATAGTAAGTAGTCAAAAGAACTCTTACTATATATACTATATGAGGATTGTCAAAGATTTTTTTTGTTAAAGCATTACTTTTTATGCAGATATATTGACTTCTATTTAGTACTATGATACATTTATGATATCAATAAAAGGAGGATTCAAATATGAAAAAATACGTTTGTGATGTATGTGGATATGTTTACGACCCAGAACTTGGAGATCCAGATGGAGGAATTCAACCTGGAACTGCATTTGAAGATATTCCTGATGATTGGGTATGCCCAGAATGTGGTGTAACAAAGGAAAACTTTAGTTTATTAGATTAAAAAAAAGCGGTGAATTCATCGCTTTTTTCTTATTTAACTGCAATTGCATCAATCTCGATTAGTGAGTTTTTTGGTAATCTAGATACCTCTATTGTGACTCTAGCTGGTTTCACTGAACCGAAGAATTTTTCGTATTCTTGATTCATTAAGGAGAAGTCACTTAGGTTTTTCATATAAACAGTACACTTTACAATGTCCAGTTTGGAAAAGCCTGCACTTTGAACAATTGACATGATGTTTTGTAAACTTTGATTTGTTTGTGCAACGATACCTTCTAAAAGAAATGACGGATTTTCAAAATTAATTGGCAGTTGGCCCGATACATACAAAGTATTATTCGCGAGAACTGCTTGTGAATATGGTCCGATCGCAGAAGGTGCCTTGTTTGTTGAAATAGTTGAATTCATATAATACCTCCATAGTTAATTATACATCTATGGATTAATTTTGCAATAATTGGGTATTTATTATAAGAAAAATTACGATATTTTATTGAAAGGAGGAATAAAATGAAACAATGGATGAAAGAATTTAAGGATTTTATTTCAAAAGGAAATGCAATTGACCTAGCAGTAGGAATTGTAATTGGTGGTGCTTTCAATACCATCATTAAAAGTTTAGTAAATGACATCATTATGCCACTTATCTCGTTGATTGCAAAAACTGATATAACAAATTTGTATTTTGTTTTAAGGGGAACAGCAACATATGATGATACATTAGGACAACTAATTTTAAGTGAAGATGCCGTCTTACTGACATATGGTAACTTTATACAATCAATATTTGATTTTATAATTGTTGCATTTGCAATATTCTTAGCGTTAAAAACTGTTGTTGCAATTAGAAAGAGACTTGAAAAAGCGAAAAATTTTGTCGTTAGAGAAGTAAAAGAGATAACGACAGAAAAAAAAGTCGATTAATTCGACTTATTTTTTTCGATAATCATATTGTAAATATTCACAAAATCCAGGATGTCAAACATCGTAGGGACTGGATACAGTGGATTTGCTTCAAGGAATGCTCTACTAGCCATTAAGAAGATGTCATCATCTGTTGCATCAATTTTGATTTTAGCGGGAATATTCATTCTTTGATTCAATTCAAATATTTTATCAATAAAACCTTCTGATTTCGCTGATATTGTATCAAGTGTATTGTCTTTATAAACCGCATCATATAGCATAGACAATTTTTTATCAGTAGCATGATTGTAATAGCGTAGAACTACAGGTAATAAGATAGCATTCGCAAGTCCGTGAGGAATATGGTAAACTCCGCCCAGTTGATGTGCAAGCGCATGAACGTTTCCAACATAGGCTCTTGTAAAAGCAACTCCTGCTTCATAACTAGCATTTAACATATTCATCCTTGCGTTAATATTAGTTGGGTTAATACATGCCTCTTCCAAATTACCAAAAATTGTTTTAATCGCTGAAATAGCCATTCTTTTAGTTTTTTTAGTATTTGAATGGCCAATATAAGCTTCAACAGCATGAGTTAATGCATCCATACCGGTCGTCGATGTTAAAGAAAAAGGTAATCCTACAGTTATCAAAGGATCTAAAATTGCATATTTAGGTATTAATACAGGATCATTAATCGCATATTTCTCTTTTGTGAGTTCATCTGTCACAACGCAAGCAACAGTGGCTTCTGAACCAGTACCAGCAGTAGAAGGAATAGCAATTAGTAAAGGCAATTTTTTTAAGACTTTAAGTAATCCACGCATTTGTTGAATTTTTTTGTTAGGGTGAGTAAGTTTTACTCCAATTCCTTTTGCAAGGTCAATAGAAGAACCTCCACCAATCGCAAGAAGACCATTTGAATTGGTATTGACAAATAACTTAAATGCATCTTCAATTTGAGAAATAGTTGGATTTGGCTTGGTTAAATCATACATAACGTATTCAATATTATTTGACTGAATTTCTTGTAGAATTTTTGCGAAGTAAGGTATTTTTACCAAATTAGCATCGGTAACGATCATTATTTTTGATATTCCATTTTTTTTCAAGATAGAAGGGATGTTTGAAATTGAATGTTCTCCTCTATAAACAATGGGCTCATTAAATGGTAAAAAAAACATCGACAAATACAAGATTTTTTGATATATTCTTGAGTATAATTTAAAAAATATGTTCATATTAATCACTCTTTTCTTTTACTATCTATAATATCACTAATTGATTTATTGTTCAATCAAAGGAAGCATGTTATCTACATAATTCATAAATCTATCAATTAAGAGAAAAAAATATTTGTAATGGCAAAATACTGGAAAAAAGAAAGCGTTTTTGGTATAATAAAAAAGGAGGTAATTTCGATGATAAATATAAAACAATATGAATTAAGTAATAAAGTCCTTATACCATCAGTTGGGTTTGGAACGTGGCAAATACCAAATGGAGAAATTGCATATGAATCTACAAAATCTGCGCTTGAAGCAGGATATAGACATATTGATACCGCTGCAGCATATGGAAATGAGGAATCTGTTGGGAAAGCAATAAAAGATTCTTTGTTGAAACGTGAAGATATATTTATCACATCTAAATTAAAAGCTGAATTAAAGGGATATCAAGTTGCTTTAGACGAATTTCAAAGAACAATAGATAACCTTGGTGTTGATTACTTAGATTTGTATTTAATTCATGCGCCAAAACCTTGGGGTTCAAATTTAGATCCTTTAGAATTTTCAGTATTAAATATTGAAAGTTGGAAAGCGTTCGTAAAATTATATAATGATGGATTGATTCGTGCAATCGGAGTATCAAATTTTAAACCTGAGCATATACAACCATTAATTGATGCTACTGGATTTGTACCTCACGTGAACCAAATATACTTATGTCCAGGAGCACTACAACTTGAAACGGTAGACTTTGCAAAAAAGCATAATATTTTGATTGAAGCATACTCACCATTTGCAACCGGAAGACTATTTAAGAGTGATAAAATTCATGAAATTGCTAAAAAATACAATAAAGATGCTGGTCAACTAGCCCTTAGGTGGAGTTTGCAACATGGGCATTTGCCTTTACCTAAATCGATTACAAGTGCAAGAATAGCTAGCAATCTAGACATATTTGATTTTGAAATATCTGCCTCAGATATGCTGGAAATCGATTCAATTCAAATACCAAGATAATAAAGGAGTATTATGAAAAAGATAAATATTGAAACATGGCATCGTAAAAGCCATTTTAATTATTATAAAGATTTTGATATGCCACACTTCAGCATTACAGCAAACGTTGATATAACAAAATTATATAACTTTGTTAAGAATAGTGAAAAATCATTCTTTGCGACATTTCTATACTACGTAATGAAAACTGTAAATGCTATTCCTGAATTAAGATATCGTATTCGTAATGGTGAAGTATATTTACATGATGTTGTTCATCCTTCCTATACAGTCTTAGCAGGCGAGGATTTATTTCGTTTTGTAAACAGTAAATTTGATGAAGACTTTGCGATGTTTATAAAAAATGTTGATGAGGATATCGATCAAGCTAAAATTGGTTCAGGCTTGTCTGATGAACCAAATACTGATAATTTGGTTTATGTATCCGCTATTCCTTGGGTAACATTCACAAACTTATCGCATCCTTTTGATACAAAACACCCTGATTCTTTTCCAAGAATTTCATGGGGGAAATTTTTTAAAGAAGATGAGAAAGTTTTTATTCCTGTATCACTTTCAGCACATCACGCGTTATGTGATGGCATTCATGTTGGTAAGTTTTACCAGTTATTATCAAATACAATTGAATCAATTGAATAAGAATCGCAATTTTGCGGTTCTTTTTTTTGACAAATACAATATAAACATGATATAATAACTACACGGGGGGTGGGGTGTTGTGAAACAAAAATTTGATGTTTCAGGAATGACCTGCGCAGCATGTCAATCAACCATTGAGAAAGATCTTTCAAAACTTTCTGGTGTTAATGAGGTCACAGTGAGTTTATTAACAAACTCGATGATTGTTGACTTTGATGAAGTAAAAAGTGACCCATCAAAAATTATCAAAACAGTCAAGAGAAGTGGATATAAAGCATCTTTAATTCATTCCTTAAAAAAAGAAAGACAAGATATCGCTCAAGAAGAAATAAAAGAAATGAAAACAAGATTGTTCGGATCAATTGTTTTTTTTATTCCTTTAATCTATTTATCAATGGGACCAATGATTCGTTTGCCGGTTTCAAGTTTTTTTATAGGAACTCAAAACGGGTTAATGCTTGCTTTTACTGAGTTATTACTTGTTTTACCAATCATATTTCTGAATTACAAATATTACAAAATTGGTTTTATGCGTTTATGGCAAAGAAAACCAAATATGGATTCTTTAATTGCAATTGGCTCCTCAGCAGCATTTATATATAGTGTGTTAGGAATTTATCAGATGATTAAGGGCTTTGCACTAAATGACTATTCATTGATTGATCATGCACTTATGAACCTCTATTTTGAAGCAACTGGTGCGATTTTAACTTTAGTTACCTTAGGAAAATTTCTAGAAGCATTAAGTAAGGGACAAACAAAAACTCAACTTGAAAAATTACTAGATTTATCACCAAAAACAGCGATAAAAATCGTTGATGGCATCTATTTAGAAATAAGTATTGATGATATTAAAGTAGATGATATTTTACTTGTGAAGCCAGGAAGTAAAGTGCCTGTAGATGGAGTAATTGTTGAAGGATTTACAAGTATTGATGAATCAATGATTAGTGGTGAACCGATACCTGTAGATAAAGGTCCAAATGATAACGTGATATCTGCAACTTTGAATCAATCCGGTAGCTTCCAGTTTAAGGCAACAAAGGTTGGAGCTAATACAACAATTAATCAAATTATTAGTCTTGTCGAAAATGCATCCACTTCAAAAGCGCCAATTCAAAAATTGGCAGATACAGTAAGTAGTGTTTTTGTTCCTGTTGTCATCGCAATATCGTTGATATCTTTTACGATATGGATGCTTCTAGGGGAGTCATTTTCGTTTTCATTATCTATCGCTATCACAGTACTTGTCATTTCATGTCCTTGCGCATTAGGATTAGCGACACCAGTAGCAATTATGGTTGGAACAGGAAAAGCGGCTCAGAATGGAGTTCTTATTAAATCAGCTGAAACTTTGCAAAAATCAGAAAAAGTTGATACTGTTATTCTTGATAAAACCGGTACAATTACTGAGGGAAAACCTGAAGTAACAGATGTTTTGACGTTTGATGATATAAGTAAAGATGATTTTATAGATATATTATACTCACTTGAAATTAATTCAGAACATCCGCTTGGGAAATCAATAATTAAGTATGCCTTATTAAAAAATGCAAAGCTATTAAAATTTGCTGAAACAAGAGCAATCCCTGGCAAAGGATTTATTGGAACCTATGAGAATAATATATATCTAGCTGGAAACGAATCGATGATGGTGTCAAATGAAATCGATGTACTGAAATACAAAGAAACGCTTAATATACTTGCTAAAGAAGGTAAAACGGCTATTTATGTTGGAAAGAATCAAGAAATCATTGGCATAATTGCTTTTCGAGATAAAATAAAGCAAGGAAGTATTCTTGCGATATCTAGAATGAAAAAACGCGGTTTAGAAGTTGTTATGTTAACTGGCGATACTGCTCAAAGTGCTGGGTCATGGAAAGAAGAACTTGGTCTTAACACAATATACTCCGAAGTTGAACCAGCTCAAAAAGAACAAATCGTTATAGATTACCAAAATAAAGGAAAAATCGTCGCAATGATTGGCGATGGAATTAACGATTCAATTGCTCTTGTAAGAAGTAATGTTGGAATTGCAATTGGTGCAGGTAGTGACATCGCTATTGAGTCAGCGGATATAGTATTGATCAAGAACGATTTACAAGATGCGCTATTCGCATTATCATTAAGTAAAAAAACAATGACGAATGTCAAAATGAATTTGTTCTGGGCTTTTTTTTATAACATAATTCTAATTCCAATTGCTGCAGGGTTGTTTTTCTATTCGTTTCATTTAAAACTAGATCCAGTATTTGCGAGCCTAGCAATGAGTTTAAGTAGTGTAACAGTTGTTTTAAACGCTTTAAGACTAAAATTTATAAAAAATAATAAAGGAGAAAACGAATGAAAAAAGTAATTCAAATTGAAGGAATGAGTTGTCATCATTGCGAAATGCATGTTGAAAAATCACTACTATCACTAAAAGATGTTAAGAAGGCAAAAGCAAGTCATATTGATAAAACATGTGAAATCGTATTAAAAAATGAAATTGAAAATGAAGTGCTAATTGAAAAAGTAAAAGAAGCAGGATACACAGTCACAAGTATTGAGGAATTGTAATGAAGGCTGATCATGATGAAGTAAAAAAGTATTTGAATATGGCAAAAGGTCAGATTGAAGGCATTATAAAAATGGTTGATGATGATAGGTATTGTATAGATATTAGCCACCAATTACTTGCCTCAATTGCCATTTTAAAAAAGACTAATCAACAAGTTTTAAAAGCACATTTGGAATCATGTGTAAAAAATACACTTACCATAGAAGGCTCTCAAAAAATTAATGAGATAATTGAAATAATGAATCGGTTAAATCAATAGATTATATCTTGATTAATATTGTTTATTTGTTATAATATATATATACTAAAACTAATGAATAGGTGAACAAGGGAATTGAAGTGAAATTCTTCAACTGTGCCAGCAACCGTGAAGTGGATCTTTTCAGTGTTATCCATTGCGAAAGCGAGAAGGAATTGAAAAGAGTCGAAACTAAGTCGAGAGACCTACCTATTGATTAAATAAATGAATAGAAGAGGAAAAAAAATGAAAAGAAAAGCACTGGGCTTTTTGCTATTCTTCGTGATTTTACTCGTTTCTTTCGGTTGCTCGTTTCAACGTTCAACCGCTGAAGGACTTGGGGAAATCACCTTTGAACTGTATGATTCAGAGGGAAGTCTGGCCGCATCAAAAGTAGTATCTTATGAAAGTGGTGACACTTTGATTGGACTGCTAATGCAAGAATTTACAGTTTATTGTCAAGATGAACAAGGCGAAACAAACGAAAGTTGTGATTATGTAGGTCCATATGGACTATACATTATGGGTATTAATGATGTTCATGCGTTTGAAGATGGTACTTACATTGCCTTTTATATTAATGGAGTTTATGCCAGTACTGGAATAGATTCTACTGATATCATTAATGGCACTGTATATCAATTCAAGTATGAAACTTATTAACAATTCAAAAATAACAATAAGAAGCATCACTTTAACAGCGATGCTTCTTGCTATTTTAGTTGTTCAAGAAGAAGTATTAGTTATCATCCCTAATGTACAACTTACAACTCTACTAATTATGGTTTATGCAGCTATTTTACCGATGTCTTTGCTTGTCATATTGGTGTCAGGATATGTTTTACTAGATAGTCTTTTAATGGCAAGCTTAAATCCGATATACATGATACCAATGCTTGTTTCTTGGCTATTATTAGCGATATTTTCTAAAAAATTAAAAAACAAACAATTATGGGTTTATGTAGTATTTGGATTCTTATTTGGGTTTTTATATGGGTGGAGTTTTATTCCGAGCAAGATGTTAACCCTTGATGTTTTTTACGTTTGGCCATATTTAATTAGTGATTTACCGTTTGAAGTCATTATGGCAGTCACCAATGCGATATTTATATTACTGTTGTATAAACCTCTTGTAGCTTTATTACAAAGTTTGCTTGATCGGGATAAAAGCGTCTAAAAATTGGTTCTAATTCTCCTTATATGTATTTCTAATTTGTTATACTATTTTTAACAATTCAAAGTTGAAATACTTTGATAAATCGTGCCATTATAGATAAAATGGATAATATTATCCGCCTAACAAGAAAGAATTTTTTTTCTTGTTTTTCTTTTTTACTTGAAAAATCCAGAGATACTTGTATAATATAGATAATACAAAGTATAATTCAGCGATTGAGGATGAAACATGATACTATCAATAATTTATACTTATTTGAGCGATAATTTATATATACATCTTACCAGTTTTGTAATCGAACCGGTTTTTTTGGTTTTAATGATATTCTGTTCTATAATGGTTGGATTTTTTTGGTCGTTGTTATTGAACAATTCCAAAACAATTTTTCATCTAAAAAGACGTAAACGGAATTTTCATGATGACTATATTAGTCTAGTTGAAAACTTTAATGGAATGGCATATAGGTGTTTGAATGATGATTTATGGACAATGAAATATGCTAGTCCAAAAACATATGAACTACTTGGCTATACTGAGGATGAAGTCGTTGATAATAAATTAATCTCTTATGAAGAAATTATACTACCTAAATACAGAGAATACCTAAAAAAAAGATGGGTCGAAATTCTTTTACAACATAATGATTTTTCTGAAGAATATATTATCAAAACAAAAAACAATGAAGAGAAGTGGGTATATGAAACTGGCCATGGAATTTATGATGATAGCGGAAAAGTTCTATATATTGAAGGCTATATTCAAGACATTACTTCTCAAAAACAAACTGTAATTAGAGAACGTAAAAACCAAGCTAAATATCGAAATTTAATTGAAAACTCACAGGATGCAATTTATATTGATGAAGGCGGAATCATTACCTATGCAAATCAAGCTTGTGTTGAATTTTTAAAGGCTCCAAATGATGAAGCAATTTTAGGAAAAAAAGTAGAGTCAATTCTTTCTGAGAAATATGTTCAGTTTTATAAAGAAAGGGTTAATCGATTATCTATAAGTCATTTATCAAATCCAAGAGCCCAATATGAGTTTATTCGTTATGATGGTTCTATTGCTTTTGCTGAGGTATCTTCATCACCTTATTTTGAAGACGATCGATTAGCAATCCATGTATTTATTCATGATATAACCTCAACAATTAAAACTGAATCTGATTTGAAACGAATACAAAAACGAAACCGTGATCTTATTTCTGAAATGAAAGAAGGAATTGGGGTCTTTCAAGTGGATTTTGAAACAATGAATTCTATTTTAGTATTCCAAAATAAGGGATTACCTATAAATCTATATGGTAAATATAATAAAATAATAAACAAGACATTCAAGGAAATATTTCCTTTGTTTTCAGATAATGAGACAAGTGAAATATTTAATACAATTTCTTCTGGAGATGTCCTACATAAAGAAATACTTATGAATGATCGTGTTTTAGAATTACGATTTTTCACTAATGTTGATCACGAGCTAGTGATGATGGCTTCCGATATTACTGCTACAAAGAAGCAAATAAAAGAAATAGAAAACCAGGCGTCTAGACTTGCAACAATGATTAAGAGTACCGATGTTGGTACCTGGGAATGGAATCTTGTAACTAATCAAATTATTGTTAATGATAGGTGGGCAACACTACTTGGCTATACACATGCTGAGTTAGAGCCTTATAGTATTGAGACTTGGAAAACGTTAACAAATCCAGATGACCTCATTAAGTCAACCGAGTTATTGCAAAATCATTTTGACAAGAAAACTGACTTATATGAATGCCAGGTAAGAATGAAACACAAAGATGGTCACGAACTTTGGATTCTCGACCGTGGTTGTGTCGCTGAATGGAGCGATACAGGGAAACCAGTTTTAATGTATGGAATTCATATTGATGTTAACGAACAAATTCAAAAACAAAAACAAATTGAAAAGATTAGTTATCGAGATTTTTTAACTGGGCTATATAACCGTAGAGCACTCTCTGAATATTTAAATAAGATAAATATGAAAAATGCTCTTCCAATTTCGATTGCAATGGCAGATGTAAATGGTTTGAAAATTACGAATGATTCATTTGGTCACTCAGCGGGTGATGAATTGATTATTTTTGTCGCTAATACCTTAACATCTGTTTTTGGAGGTAACGCGTTCCTTGCAAGAACTGGTGGCGATGAGTTTATGATTGTAAAGGAAAATACCGATTTATTTACAATGCATAAAATTATCGATGAAATTTCATCACGCTTTCAAAAATCGATTTTGCATGGAATGCAAATTTCTGTAGCATTTGGGGCTAGTTCAACGAATAATAGCACTGATTCTCTTGATTCAGTTGTTCGAAATGCAGAAATTGAAATGTATAATCGTAAAATGAATTCAACAATTGTTAAAAGAAGTGAAACAATAAATACAATTTTAGAAACATTATTTGAAAGAGAACCTAAGGAGCGTATTCATGCCCAAAATGTAAGTCTGTTAGCTAGTAAAACAGGAATAGCATTAAATCTTTCTCGTGATGAAATAGATATGTTAAAAACTTTAGGTTATTTTCATGATATTGGAAAAATAGTGATGGAAATAGAACGTTCGACCAATACTTATAATGACTCCGCAGATGTTTGGAAACATTCTCAATCGCATTCTGAAATTGGTTATCGTTTGATTTCATCGGCTAATGAATACAAACATCTTGCCACTGATATCCTTCATCACCATGAGAAATGGGATGGAACTGGTTATCCACTGAATCTAAAAAGCGAGGACATTCCGCTTCGATCAAGAATCATTACTATATGTAATTCATATGACAATTTAATTACTAACCATGTGATAAATGAGAAGTTTTCTATTGATCAAGCTGTTCAAAAATTACTGTTAGAATCAGGAAAAAGTTTTGATCCAAAATTACTTCAAGTTTTTATTAAAAAAGTAATTCCAGTGATACGTAAATAGAGCAGTACTTTTGATTTGTTTTTCAAATCATGGTATAATAACAGTGTAGATTAACAAGGAGGAAATTAAAAATGTTAAATGAAAAAGTATCAAAATTAATTAACGAACAAATTAATAAGGAAATGTTTTCTGCATATCTATATCTAGATATGTCTAATTATTATATCAATAAAGGACTTACCGGTTTTGCAAATTGGTATAATATTCAAGCAAAAGAAGAAATGGATCATGCAATTATATTCATAACTTACTTACAAAACAATAATTTCGAAGTAGTTCTTGAAGCAATTGCAAAACCAACGATTGATTATGCGGATAACAAAGCACCAATAAAAGAATCTCTAAAGCATGAACAATTTGTCACTGCATCTATCAATGCTATCTTCAGTGCTGCTGTTACAGTAAATGATTTCCGTACACAACAATTCTTACAATGGTTCATCAGAGAACAAGGCGAAGAAGAAAAAAATGTAACTGAGTTACTAGTTAAATATGACTGGGCTAAAGAAAGTTTATATTTGCTTGATAAGGAATTACTTGCAAGAGTTTATACGCCAGCAACCTTCGTATTTTAATATTAAAAACGCATCCAACTGGATGCGTTTTTTTATTTA
>JAQUZN010000126.1 GCA_028691315.1 Candidatus Izemoplasmatales bacterium
TTTTTTTATTGACTTAAAATTATTTTGTTCTGTTTTTCATGTGTGGGAATAACAAAACATCACGAATCGAAGAAGAGTTAGTGATTAACATTACTAATCTATCGATACCGATTCCAATACCGCCTGTTGGTGGCATTCCATATTCTAATGCTTCCACAAAGTCAGTATCCATTTCTGTAGCTTCCACATTACCAAGTGCTTTTTCTTTTAATTGATTCTCAAAACGTTCTTTTTGGTCAATCGGATCATTTAATTCGGTATAAGCATTTGCATATTCTCTACCATCAATAAAAAGTTCAAAACGTTGAGTAAAGCGATCATCATCTTTCACTTTTTTTGTTAATGGTGAAACTTCAATTGGATAATTATATACAAACGTTGGTTGAACTAATTTTTCTTCACAGTAGGCTTCAAAAAAGAGATTAATGATATGACCTACACCATAAAGATGAGGTTCTACTTTTAAGTGGTGAGAAAGGGCTAGTTTTTTAGCTTCTTCAAAGTCGGTAATTTCTAAAAAGTCAATTCCTGTTTGTTCTTTGATTAAGTCTACCATCGAGACGCGTCTCCAACCTTTTTCAAGGTGGATTTCTTTATCTCCATAAGTTACCGTAGTTGTATGAATAGCTTCCATTGCAATGGAAGAAATTAAGTCTTCACTTAAATCCATCATTCCTTCTAAGTCAGAATAAGCTAGGTATAATTCAATCGTTGTGAATTCGGGATTATGTTTAACATCCATGCCTTCGTTTCTGAATAATCTACCAATTTCATAGACACAATCGAACCCGCCTACAATTAATCTTTTTAAATATAACTCGGGTGCGATTCGTAAATAGAAAGGCATATCGAGTGTATTGTGATGTGTGATGAAAGGCTTTGCATTTGCACCACCAAGAATAGGATGTAAAATCGGTGTTTCTACTTCAAGATATCCAAGATTATTTAAGTAATTACGCATTGAAGAAATAATCTTAGACCGCAAAATTAGTGTTTCTTTGGATTCGTCATTCATGATTAAATCGACATAACGACGACGATATCTTTCTTCGATATCCGTTAATCCATGAAATTTTTCTGGTAATGGACGAAGGGCTTTGACTAAATGAATATAATTGGTTACACGTATTGATAATTCGCCTGTATTCGTAATCATTGCAGTACCATAAACGCCAACAATGTCACCTAAGTCGCCTTTATCAAATAAATCATATTGTTGATCGCCTACAACATCTTGTCTCACATATAACTGAACACGACCATATTGGTCTTGAATATGAGCGAATCCGGCTTTACCTTTAATTCTCTTGGTCATAATTCTACCGGCAAGTTTAACTATTTCAGGATTCTCCTGTTCATGAAGTTCTTCCTTTGTGTAATTAGAAAAAGCCTTTTTAAAGGTTTCGGTGTTATGTGTCCTGTCAAAACGAGATCCATATGGATCTAGTCCAAGGTTTTTTAAATCTTCAGCTTTTTGGCGGCGAATAATTTCTTGTTCTGTTAGTTTGTTTTCCATTTAAGTTACTCCTCTATATATCCAACAGCCAATTTTAATAATTCTAAATTAGCAGTCATGATACTAATATAATCTTCTCCAAGTGAACGCTCTTCATCAGTTAGTGACTGTAATATGTCATACTCTAATTTTACTGGATCATATCCTAGAAAATTCAAGTCGGTAAACACTGCATTTGAAAGCGGAGAAGAAGTATTTCTTTCATATATGATATATTTAATATTGTAAAGAATAGCATCATTTACAATTTCTTCTTTTGCTTGAGTGGTGAATTGTTCTGTTTCTTCATGGTAACCAGGCGAAATTGAAATATAATGTAATCCATAATCTTCGCGCAAATAACCATATAGATTTGTTGAGAACATCGCTGTGTCTTTTTGGCCCAAAATGACTTGTTCAAAATCCAAACTTAAGTCAGTTAAATTTTCTATTAGTTGATTGTAATTACTTGCAAGTGTTGAAATCAACATTGGATACTTTAAAATTATCCGATCATAAATAAGTTTTGACACTTGTATCATTTTTTTGGGACTAATCCAAAAATGCGGGTCCAGACCTAAAGTTTCTGCTTCAGTTAAAGCGCTTGAAGAAGTTATTTCAGTATTATGGTCATGATCATCGATTATTCCAGGGATAAACTGGATATAATCTGTTTCATTTTCAATCTTAACTAGTTCAACTCCCTCTTCGGCAAAAATACTTTCGACTTGTAAATCGATGTATTGATCGTAATTAGCACCGACGTAAAATAATAGAGTTGCGTTTCTCATCGCGATTATCTCTTTAGGAGACCAATCTACAGAATCTTGATGACTGGATACTCCAGGAACAATTCCTACAGTTAATGTAGTATCTTTTAAGATTTCTTCGGTAATGTATTGAAGGGGGTATACTGTAACGTACACATCATAAGCTATAGTTTCGCTTCCACAGGCAACTGTCGCTAAAACAGTTAACATTAGCAAGCACGCATATATTAATTTTTTCATTAAAAAGCACCTTTCCAAGATGGGTCTTTCCTATTATACCGAAAAAAACGAATTTTATCAATTTAAAACGAAGAAACCTAGACGTTTTTCTCCTCAATGACTTCATACATATTCATTGCTGCATCCTTAGATGCTTGGTTTTGGATTTCAAGCACTTTTATTGTGAATTCCTTATTACCATACACTATTTTTAGTATGTCGTCAGGTTCGACATTTGAGGCTGGTTTCGCTACTCTTCCATTAATAAATACGCGATTATGATCGGCGATTTCTTTGGCTACAGTGCGTCTTTTGAATACTCTAGAAACTTTCAGAAATTTATCTAATCTCATCTTAATTCCTCCAAATGAATAAGGGATACTTGACGTATCCCTAATGTTTTACTTCATTATCTACCTTTGGCATTTCAGGCATTTTAATGGAATCAGCAGCGTGTGGTTTATCAAACCGTTTTAATGTACCATTTGCGACGATTTCATCAATATCTTCTTTTGTTAATGTTTCAACAGCAAGTAAGTAAGTAGCAATTTTCTTTAACAATTCAAGATTTTCGTTAATTACTTTGATTGCTTGTCCATAACATTCGTGGATGATTGAACGAACTTCTTTATCAATCTCTCCAGCTATTGCTTCAGAGAAGTTTTTATCTTTACCGTAATCTCTTCCAAGGAAGACAGTGCCAGTATTTTGTTCATAGGTAACCGGGCCAAGTTTTTCTGACATACCATATTCGGTAATCATAGCTCTTGCGATAGTAGTTGCGCGTAATAAATCATTATGTGCACCTGTTGAAATTTCATTAAATGTAATCTCTTCTGCAACACGTCCACCAAGTAATCCAGTAATTTGTTCAAGCAAATCTTGTCTTGTTTGTAAGAATTGATGTTCCTCTTCAGGAAGCATAAGGTTATAACCACCAGCTTGTCCGCGAGGAATAATTGTAACTTTGTGAACAATACTTGCATTTTTAAGTTTAATACCAATAACCGCGTGACCCGCTTCATGGAAGGCAATAAAATCTCGTTCTCTTTTGCTAATGATTTTTGATTTTTTAGCAGGTCCCATCATGACTCTATCGACAGCTTCATCAATATGATCAAGTTCAATTTGGGTTTTGTTTTCTCTTGCGGCTAGAAGTGCAGCTTCATTCATTAAGTTTTCAAGATCTGCACCAGTAAATCCAGGTGTTCTTCTTGCGATTTCTTCAAAGGTGATGTTTGGATTAATTTTCTTTTTGCGAGAATGAACTTTTAAGATTTCAGCGCGGCCTTTAATATCAGGAATACCAACATAAATTTGGCGGTCAAAACGACCTGGTCTCATTAATGCTGGATCTAAAATATCAACACGGTTTGTGGCAGCTAAAACAATGACACCAGAGTTATGACCAAATCCATCCATTTCAACTAATAATTGGTTCAATGTTTGTTCTCTTTCATCATGTCCACCACCAAGCCCAGTTCCTCTTTGACGACCGACAGCGTCGATTTCATCAATAAAAAGAATACATGGAGCATTTAGTTTGGCAGTTTTAAACATATCTCTTACACGGCTAGCACCAACACCAACAAACATTTCTAGGAAATCGGATCCACTGACGAAATAGAAAGGAACATTCGCTTCACCGGCGACAGCTCTAGCAATTAATGTCTTACCAGTTCCTGGAGGGCCAACAAGCAATACACCCTTGGGAATTCTTGCGCCTAGTTCTATATATTTTTTTGGGTTTTTTAAGAAATCGATAATTTCTTGTAATTCTTCTTTTTCTTCATCTGCACCAGCAACATCTTGGAAAGTCGTTTTTTGACCTTTTGATAATTTTGCACGGCTTTTTCCGAAATCAAAGGCTTGTTTGTTTGCGTTATTTCCACCCCTAGTGATTACAACGAATAAGACAACTAAACCACCTACAAAAAGAATTGGAATAATTAAGTCAATAAGTGTGTAAGCAGAAGCAGGAATATAGGTATACGTTATGTCTGTATAGGTATCACTTGTGTTGTAGAAAGTAATTACGGTATACATGTTTTCAAATTCGGTATCATTTGCTAAATACGTAATATAAGAAGTACCATCATTTAATGTACCACTTACTTTATACCCACGGTAATTCGTATCACCAAGCGGCGTAACAGTTACTGTAACGACTGCTTGACCAATAAGTGCAGATTGAAACTCTGAATTTTTAAGTTCTCTTGGAGCGTTATTATTACTGAATGTTAAAATGATAATGATTGCTAGAACCGCTAACAGAAGAATCATTAACAAATTTGGCATTCTGTTTGTAAACGGTTTTTTGATTGGTGAATTATTATTTGTGGCCATAGGAAGCCTCCTTTATTTTTTATAGACTGATTGCTTCAAGACGCCAACATAAGGAAGGTTTCGATAAACTTCATTATAATCAAGTCCAAAGC
>JAQUZN010000127.1 GCA_028691315.1 Candidatus Izemoplasmatales bacterium
AAAAATGAGAGAAGTTATTTCTAACTAACTATACTTAGTATATAATAAAAAAATAATTTAATCAAGATGAAAAATGCTTTAATTTTTCAATTATTGTTGCTATAATAATAACGTTAAGTTTGGACTTCAAATCACATCATTGCGAGACAAAAGTATATTTCAAAAATCCGCTAATCAGCGGATTTTTGTTTTTCAATATTTAAGGCGAGGTTTAATACTATTTCTTCAAAGCCAAAAGCTTTGCCCAATCCGCTTCCGAATTAGGAAGTTTTTTGTTGGCTTTCACATAAGCAGAAACCAAAGCAAAACGTTCCTTGGCGCTGAGTTTGGCGGTACTCTCAGTACCATAAGTTACAAAGTTGTTAATCGTATAAAGTTGAGCGGTGGTTATTTTTGGAAATTGTTTTTTGAGAGTGCCAGTAAAATTCTTGATATTCTCGGTCATCTTCTTGTTATCTCTAGTGGTATTCAAAGCTTTCATTAATAAGCCCAATTTGGCGGTTGAAGCGCCGCTAGGAGCGATGAGAGTTGCTTCCTGCCCTAAATTATATTTCTTGTTTACGGCAGCCGTGCTGGTGGCATTTGGTTTTACTACCGGTGGGGTGCTGGTGGCTGGAGTATTAATAATTAAACCATTACTAATTTTTAGTTCGCGCTGGAAGAAATTGTTTTCATATTTTCTTTCGGCAATAGTAAATAAGGGATTGATCATCGCCTTAATTTTGAAATTTCCATCACTAGCCAGCAACAATGGACCAACGGTCATCTTTTCATCTTTGGCAAAATTTTCCCCGGCAACCCCGACCGAATAAAAAGAATAATTGTTCACACTGTTCTCATCACTACCATTGCGGAAAGAAAGACCAAGGGGATTATCGGTGGTGAGGAGATAATCCGCACCGCGATTAACGACAGTGACATAATAACTGGTCGCAGAATTGCTCTCAGATTTTTTGATTGCAATTTCAGTGATTTCAAAATCCGGCAAAGTAGAAACACCACTGTTGGTGTTTTGCTCAACCGACAAAGCTGGTCCGGCGACATTGGTTTCTTCAGCTTGGGCTGGGAGAGAAAGAAATAAGGAAAGAATTAAAGCTGGAAAGATAAAAAATAAGGTTTTTTTCATATTGGTTAAAATTATTTTCCTGAATAAGTATATTATAGCATTAATTCCCTGCTAGATAAATGATTTTGACTTCTGGCTTTTTTATAATCTATTGATGCCCAGAATTAATTTTTTTTATGCCGCCTATGTAATAATTGTCACCATGGGCCCGGCAGTGGTTGCACATTCGGATTTGACACTCGAATCTCCGGGGTCCGATTCCCCGCGGGTCCACAACTGTTTTTCGATGTTTGACTTTAGCATGTCTTATGCTATAATTACTCTATCGAGTGTCAAATCCAAACTCAATCTCTGCAACCATTGCGAGACAATAGTATATCTCAAAAATCCGCTTTCTAGCGGATTTTTGTTTTTTTATATTATTTATTATCATTCTTCTTTTTATCCTTCTTCTTTTTAACTGAATAAGTAATAAACAAGTACATCACTGTTATCCTCTTCAACCACCCTTGTTTCTTCTATGTATTCTGGTTCGTAAACAGGCTCATTGCAACTTGGATAATATGGAGCGCAAGTTGCCGAAAGAGGTGTTCCATTACAACAACCACAACCACAAACACCACCATGATGAGAACAACAACCACTTCTAGCTTCGGCATAATTTGCTAGAAAAAAAGAAAATAACAAAAAGATAAATGATAGCCAAATTATTTTTTTCATATCTTAAAAAATATTGACAATTTATAACTTTTTTTATATTACCATAAAAAAATAAAAAATGGATACAAAAAGAGCACGCCCAAGGCGTGCTCTTTTTTTGTTGATTTTTATAGATTGTCAACAAATCTTTTGCTGGATTTATTATTAATCAGCAAGGTTAGCACCGGTAATTTTTTCGTTCAAAGACAAAATATTTCCTGCAACATCAATATTGTCATATTCAACATTGCCGGCGGAAAGAGTGATTGAAGATTCCAGCCAACCTCTTTCAGGTACAGCAGAAACATCAGCTTCAATAACCAAAGTTACTTCTCCATCCAAATCTTTAAGATTTGTAAGAGCTGCAGTGTTCCAAGTATAAGTGCTGGAAGAAACACTAGCGGCTGATGATTTTTTGGAAGTATCGCCTTTAACATAAACTTTCACATTAGCAAGTGTGGTTGTGGCGTCTTTGGCAATATCAATAACCAAATTGGTTAAAGTAGCTTTTAGTTCATCATTGTCACTTCCTCTGTTTGATGCATTATCAAATATAAATTTATATTCACCAATGGTTTTTGTTCCATTAGCTAATTTGCCATCAGACAAAGTGTTAACAATAGAATTTAATTTAGTGCCAACAACTGTTGCGATTTTTGAATCTACAGCAGTGTCAACTACTAAATCAGTGCTATTAATTTCTTCGTTGGAATTATTTCCTGAAGCAGTAACTGTGCCTAATTTATACTGTAATTTTTTTCCAACTCTAGCGGTTGCTGAAGAATCACCATCAACATTGACACCCTTGGCAACTGCTACGATGTACAAAGAAGTTGTTTGATCAGCAGAGAAAACAACATTGAATGGATCAAAGGTAACTGCGGCATTTATGCCAGCAATTTTTGTGGCAACTACTGTGCCATCGGCCTTAACCAATTTAATTTCTTTGATATCTTGATTGTCTGCATCAGCACCAGAGCTTCTTACTAAAGATAAAGTCTTAACTTTAACAGCTTCGTTTTGGGTGATAAATTTAATTTCACCAAGATAACGATCAGCTTCTGTTTGAGAACCAGCTAACAAGAAAGAATTATTTACTTTTTTTGCATTATCTATAACCATGTTAACGGTTAATTTGCCTTTTGCCACTGCTGTAATTTTTCTGGATGGAGTTGCAGCGGTTGTGGCAGTAACGCTAGCGCTGTCGCTGACAGCTCTAACAGAAACATCAGTAGGTGTAGCGATGTACAAATTAAACGAACCAGCAGTAATTGTTGAAGCAAAGGTAGCTTTTACAACTAATTCTACTTCTTTCCCAGCTTTTACAATATTTGCTTCGTCAGCAGTTTTCAAAGAAGAGAAATTGATAGTATCAGTAGATTCATTAATTTGATTTGAGACAGTTTTTATAAGTTTACCGTCTAAATACAAATCAAGTTTTGTAATACTGTTGTCATCAAAAGTTGGGTTATCTGCAGTTGTTAATTTCAAAGATTGAATTTTAACACTGTCAGCAGTTCCAGCTTCAACCATTGCTTTGTAAACAACAATATCGCTAGCTCCACCAACAACATTTAGGTCAGTCAAAACAACAGGAGTTACTGTTAATTTTGCTGTTTTAACTGTAATCAAAGAACCGTAAACGGCACTTGGAGTAACAGCTGTGATTGGATCACCAGAAACTTCGCCTTCAACAGTCATGGCAGTGCCAGCAAAATTAACTTTGAAAGTTGTGCTTTCAGCAGTGCCTTTCAAGATGTCAGCTCTGATTTCAAAAGTTTTAGCAACACCTTTAACTAATGAAATTTCATCAGACAATGTCAAATCATAACGGCCAGATGAGGAAGCAACTTCCAAATCATAAACACCGCCGCTAGTTTTATCAACTAATTCTACATTTTCAAGAACATTATTAGTTGTATCGCTTGATGTGATATTGAAAGCTTTTGATGCATCACCCTTAATTTCAGTAATAGTTGCATCTTCGCCATTTGACTGAATTGTCAAAGTAGCCAAAACAACATCGGTAGTGTCAGCCTTGATATCTTTGGCTGGTGTAGCTGTTTTGTTTGCATCAATAGTTAAATCGCCTGTTGTTAATTTAACAGTGATTGCATTAGCGCTTGTTAAAGCTCCAACTCCTGTATTTGCAACATTCAAAGTAAATCCTTGTGTTTTACCAACAGCTACTAAATCGTTGGTATTTTTAAGATAAAGTTTTACAGTATCATTAGCACTGGTGATGCCCATATCGCCATAAACTTCTACATTTACAGTATCATTTTTTTCAATTAAATAACTGTTCAAAGTGAAAGTAGCATAATCATTGGAATAATTGCCTGTTGCAATTTCTTCACCATCAACAACTAATCTTAAATTAGAAACAATGTTGTTGTTTCTTGTGCCACCATTGTAAAGAGAAATGGATTGAATTAAAGCATCTTCTTTGTTGTCAGCTTTTAAAGTAAAATCTGCCAACAAAACATTGTCTTCACCAAAATTAGCTACTGGGTTGCTAGCAGTTGCGGAATCGATTGTAAGACTACCAATTGCACCTTCAACAGAAGTTAATAAATTTCCTTTAACAGGGAAAGAGCCGGAAACAGAAGCTCCTGTGGAAGTAATATCTGAAGCGCTAGCAATTCCCAAGCCAAAAGTTCCAGTTTTTGTGTCTAAAATAGTAGCTTTTACAGTCAAAGTTTTTGTTGTACCAGCTGCTACATAAATTGGATTGGCAAAGTTAAAGTTGGCAACTCTGTCGGAATTAAAATCTTTTGAAGTGCCAATTTTTGTGCCGTTATCATAGAAAGTTGCATCATCAATGTAGGTAGCATCACTTAAACCATAAGCAGTCAATTTGATACCAGAAACATTAATAGCACCATCATTGGCGGCAGTTAAATTAATCTTCAAAAATTCTACTGGTGAGTTGTATGGAATATTTTGTGCCCCCGGAGTATTCGCATTCAAAGAAACAGTCACACCAGAACCAGTAACTACTACTGGAGGAGTAACGATTGTTCCGCCGTTTTGAGCAGCGTTGATCAAGCCAGATTCCATGCCAGTGATTTCAGAACCGCTAGCAGAAATGTTCATGCTTGTCTTAACGATGAATCTTGCGTTGAAGCGGTTTGCATTAAAAGCAGATT
>JAQUZN010000128.1 GCA_028691315.1 Candidatus Izemoplasmatales bacterium
TTATAAAGAACTTCGCATACTTTTTCTCGTTTAATATCATCCTCAATATCAGAATATTGTTCTGTAAGCATCGATTCAGATAAATAATCAATATCTGCATTTTCCTGAAAATAGTCATTAATATTTAGGTACTCATCATAATTAGAAAGGTTACTAAATAAAAAGGTAATTTTTGAAACATTAAATGGATAATTATAATTACCATTTTGATATTTCGTTTCATAAAATTGTTCATCTAAAAATTGAAGAATTTTAAAAAAAGGTTTTTTATCCATTTAGCCCTCCATAAAAATTCAAAAAAATACACACAGCAATTAATCAAAATAGAACTTATATACGTTATTTAGCGCTAATTTATTATAACATTAGTGCTCAATTGCTTCAATAGTTATAATTAATTCCCCAACTCCATAAACAATCGATTATTTTCAAAAGAATGCGTGTTCAGAGTCTAGTTAAATCCAAAAACAGAACATGTATTAGATTTAATTAACAAACTACCAAACTGCAAAGTTCTTCAAAAATAATATACATTATAAATATACAAAAAAAGATGGTGGTTTTCCATCTTTTCTTGTATGAACAAAAGAACAGTGTTACTTTTGTTTATTTCGCAGAAATGGTGCCGAAAACAGGAATTGAACCCGTAACCTACTGATTACAAGTCAGTTGCTCTACCAGATTGAGCTATTTCGGCATGGTGGGGGTTGACGGGATCGAACCGCCGACCCTCTGCTTGTAAGGCAGATGCTCTCCCAGCTGAGCTAAACCCCCCAATATATTCCATTTTATCTTGCATTACAATTTTACTATTTTGAATTTATAAAGTCAAGAAAAAAATATAAAAATTTCTGTTTTGAATTTGTTTTATCTAAAGTGCTTTATAAAACGAAGAAATGGCCCTAAAAAAGCCATTTCTTCGTTTTAGATAAAAAGATAAATACAACTAACAAATCAGCACTACCGCCAAAAGTTAGATTTTCTTTGATACACCATTTTGATAAGGTATCTACCTGGTCAAAATTATATATATCAAGTGAATAAAAGTTTTCTTTTACTTCGTTATATTTAGAAAGTGACCCTGCTCTTTTTAGAAGCGTTGTATCTTCTACTAATTTAATAAAATATACTAACACTTCTAATAAATTGTTATCATCTGCTTTAAATAATTCTAAAGCATCTTTGACATTAGGAAGTCCTTCTTCCATTTCTTTTCTTGCTCCAGCGATATGCATTTCTTTAAAGGCATAAGTTCCATAAGAATTTACTGGACCATTTAATTCATCTGTTAGTCTATATCCAAGAACCTTAATAAGGTCAAATATCTCATTAAATGATTTCTTAGAAGCCATGACTTGTCCTAGAGCTGCTAGGACAAACCCGAGGTTAAAGATTAAACCTTTATATGCATTTATACCATTTGTTTTAACTAGCATTGATTTTTCTGCTTCTAGGCCGATTGTTCTGATTTCTTTTCTAAGATTTGTTAGCGAATCTTTCCAAAGAAAACTAGTCTCAAATAAAAAGCTAAAATAAGGTAATATTGCATCTTTGGCTTTGATCATTAAATCATAATTCATGTCTTTATGAGATCCAGAACTATTGGGAGTCACGAGTCCAAACTTTGGTTCTAGAGTTAACTCTAATAACATTGACTTATTAATTATCTCAAGTAATTTAGCTTTCACTGATTCTAAAAAAATTTGATTTGTTTTTTGAATCAACTGCTCTGTTGTATGAAGATTTAATCTTCGACACTCAAAAGCAATATTTTCACATAATAGACATCTTCTTGGATGGGCCCGATGATATTCATTATTTAACTCATATACATCAATATCAATTAATCTTCCAAGTGATGATGATTCTTCTAATTCAATCATTTTATCTTTAATGGTTTTTCCTACTCCATCTTTAAGCATAATAAGCATATATGGTCCATCTTCAGAAACAATAAGCTCTCTTCTATCTTCATCTTCAAAAGAAAGCTGATTGGCAAAAATTGATACAAGCCAAAAAGAAGATACATTTTTCTTATCATGTCCAGGCGTATTTGCTTTCACAGAAATGACGATTTTATAAATTGAAAGAAGGCTCATAATCATTGATGCCTTCTTTTCTCTATCTCTTAATATGAATGAACCAGGCATTTTAATCACCCTACTTGGTATAATGTGTCAATCACTGAACCATCTCTATACTCTACTATTCCAACTACCTTATCACTATGTTTAATCTTTGCTGGAACACCAGTAATACTGTATGTTATATCAAGTAACTCTTTCATCGTATAAACTGGTAAAGTCGTATTTTTTAGTTTCTCTAATAAATCAGTTCTTTTTGGATTAATGGCGATTCCTCTTTCACTAACGAAGATATCAATATCTTCGCCAGGGGTTGAAATCGTCATTAATTCTTCTTTGATGATTGGAAGTCTTGACTTAATTAACTGACTAACGACAACTGTTACTTTTGATCCATAAGCGATATCTGAATGTCCACCAGATCCACCAATAATATTTCCAAAGGAATCAGTTGTGACATTCACATTAAAGTTTAAGTCAATTTCTGTTGCGCCTAAGATGATAAAATCAAGCATATTACAAACAGGATCTTCTTCATAAGGATTACCATATTTAGAAGCAGAGATCGCAATATGATTTGAATTATTTTTATATGATGTTACTGCTTCTAAATCAAAACACTGTACATCATATAGTTTTTGAAACAATCCTTCTTCTAACATATTTACATAATAAGCTGTAATTCCACCTGACGCAAAGGAACCTTTTATGTTTTTTGAAATCATAATGTCTCTTACATAATTTGCGACCGCAAGAGACGTTCCACCTGCTCCTGTCTGCATCGAAAAACCATCATGAATCATTCCTAGTTTATCTAAGAGATTAGCGGTATCTTTGGCGATTTTCAGGCCAATCGGATCTCTTGTGATTTTAGTCGTTCCCGAAACGATTCCTTCGGGATTTCCAATCTTATCAATCACAATGACCCCGTCCACATATTTTGAATCAAACTGATATCTTTCTAAACTAGAGACCACGTTGTCTGTCACAAGTAACACAACTTTTGCATATTCTAAATCACTAACACCATACCCTAAAGTCCCACAAGCGCTTTTACCAATTTCACCTGTCCCGTTACCTAGTTTATCAACAGAAGGCGTCGCTAAAAATGCTACATCGATTTTTAACTCTCCACTTTCAATGGACCTTGCTCTACCACCATGCGTTTGCATGACCAAAGTCCCTTTTAGAAAACCTTGTTGAATGGTAGACGCTACTTCTCCGTTTAAATATGAAGTATGGATACAAGTAATATTTCCATTTTTGATACAAGGAACCATTTCTTTATAGGTTGGAAATATCGAACTTGGCGCAAAATGAAGATTCTTTAAATCTCTTTTTTCTATTTCCTTACATACAAGATTAATGACGTCATCCCCATTTCTTAAATGGTGATGAAAAGAAAATGTCATGTCTGACTTTAAATTAAAATAGTCGAAAGCTTCTTCTATGGAAGAAAAGAATTCGACTTTTTTTGTTATATTCTTTTTAAAAATCAATTTTCTTTTATGGTTTAAAAACTCATTACTGGATTTAAAAGGAGTTTCACCTTTCGGAACATTTCTGCCTAAACTATTGATCATTTTTATCACTGATTAAATGAAATGCTTTTGCTCTAGCTATGGTATCAAGTGCTTTATCGATAATTGGTTTATCCACCATTTTACCATTCACACTAAATGCACCTTTTCCTTCAAGGTCTGCTTTTTTTTTCGCATCGATGATGGAAAATGCAAGTTTTATATCATCCATACTTGGTGAGAAGGCTTTATTTATCCATTCAATATGTCTTGGATGAATGGCAGACTTTGCTTTCATTCCCAAAGAAGAGGCGAGGATTACATCTTCTTTTAATCCCTCATCGTCATAAACATCTGTGTAAGGTGTATCAATCGCAAGGATATTAAAAGCAGCACAGGCCATAATTACTTTTTCTCTAGCGTAAAAGATTTCATTACCTTTCTTCGTTCTTGTAATCCCTAAATCCCTTGCAAGGTCTTCAGCCCCAAGAAGTAATCCTGATACTCTTGGAAGCGAGGCAATCTGATCCACCTCTAAAACCGAAAATGCAGATTCAATAATAGGGATTAATTTTAAGTGAGTAGTCATGTTTTTAATATTTTCAATTTTTGATAAAACATCATTGAGTTTATTTAGAATTTCAATCGTTGCTTTCGGCACAACAATCCCATCAATTTTATCAGAAACAAGGGTTTCTAAATCATTCATAAAAAAAGGAGAATCAAGGCTATTGATTCTAATTAAATTCTCCACGTTTAGCGGTTTTTTTGTGCTAAGTAAGAATTCACTGACCAAATTTCTAGCATTGTCTTTTTCCAAAATATGGACGGAATCTTCTAGGTCAAAAATGATGGCATCGGCGTCAAACAAATAAGCATTTTGAAGCATGTTTGGCAGATTACCAGGGATAAATAAAAGACTTCTAATCATCACCATTCATCCTTTCAATGGCGGTAATTAATCTCGCTTTTATCGTTGAGTCAAGAGCGCCACGGTCAATACATGTCACACTGACATGTTTGACTTTGTACTCTTCTAGAGTATCGATAATCACTTTATTAATTTGAACATGAAAAAACGCGCCGACAACACTATCAATGATAATCTCATCTATGTCGGACTCTTTTACTGTCACTAAACAATCGCTTGATTCTTTTGATCCTGCTACGCCAATTTTCATGAAAAACCTCCTATTTATTTGCTCTTTTAATTACTCGGTTCATTTCATTTTTTACAATCATATATCCAGCATC
>JAQUZN010000129.1 GCA_028691315.1 Candidatus Izemoplasmatales bacterium
AAAAAATGCATTTCAATACCTATGCCAGATACATCCATCGTTTAATTTCCATACGAATCTAGTGTTTATAGAAGAATCCTGTTTAATCTCTTTTTAACTTTGCAATCTCTTTCATAACCCATTTGTTTTCAATCTCAAATCCTCTATCATTATTCCAAAGAATTATCTCTTCTAGTTCTTTAATCGCCTCTTCATTTTTCCCTTGTTCTGAAAGCAAAGATACTAAGGAATATCGTGTATCTATCAATTCCGGATTAATTTCAAAAGCTAGATTCCAATATTTTATTGCTTTATCATAAAAATTTAATCTTTGTGCAACATCTCCAGCAGAAGTTAATATTATTCCATTATTCGGAAATATATCAAGAGCTTTTAGAGTAAGTTCATATGCCTTTTTATTTTCATTAGCGAAAATATAGGCACATAATAGTAAGATATGATTTTCTTGATTATTAGGGTCTGATTCAAAATTTCTAGTTTGATTCTCTATATTTTCATTACTTCTACCTAGAGTAGAAAGCAAGTACATATATTGCCTTTGAATCTTATAATAAAATTCATCTTTTATTTTAGATCCAAGACTAATAGCTTCTAGATAGTATTTTTCTGCAACTTCTGAATGATATCTATGACGTAGATCGTGTAAATATGCATAACCAAAAATGTCTCTTTCATCAAAGTCATCATTTTGAAGAAGTCGTAAATACTCTTTTTCAGCTTTTTCATAAATCTCAGAATCATGAATATCTGATTCATATAAAGCGCTAAGCCTTCCTGCTCTATTTTGATATACAGTCATTCTTGATTGAAAAAGCTCATCAATTGTAACATTAAAGAATTCAGCTATTTGAGGTAATATACCTATATCTGGGAGCGTATTTCCACATTCCCATTTGCTTACTGCTTGAAATGAAATACCCAAACTATCTGCCAATTGTTGCTGTGTAATTTGATTTTCTTCTCGCAACTTTTTTATATTTATACCAACTGTGTCAGCATTCATTAATTACCTCCATATAAATACTAGATGTGACCTTTTAATATAATTATAGTATTTAATCAATATAAATCAATAACTTCTTATTTTAGTACAATTCACTTGATAAGCGAACTGCAAGTTTTTATTATTGATTTCATGCCAATTTTGTTTGGATTTAGCTACTTATTATACATTAACACTATTCAAGACCTAAGCCAGCCTTTCCCCAACCTGATCCCGTTCCAGATGCACCTTCTCTTACTACAATTTGATATGATGATTCTTTTGGATAATTATAAATTATACTTATCTCTGCTTCTATGTTGTTATATATAGCCAATACATTTCCGTTATCTAGCTTTTCTAGTTTAATAAAAGTATTCCATTTTTCTTGCTTTACTAATTCATCAATTTCATATGATGAATCTCTAAAATTGACATATATCGCATCAATCCGTCTTAATTCATCATTTTCAACATACTTAATTATTACAATCTCATTGTCAAATTGTCTTAAAATAACTGCAGTATTATCATTTTCGATTATCGCTTTAACCTCAGTAAAATTTACAGATTTTAAAATATTAGCGGCAAAATCTTCAAGTTGTTTTTCCATTTAAATACTCCTCCAACTATACTTACAATTTATTTTTTTCTCAGGAATTCTTTCTAACTTGGCGGTTGATGTTTTATTAGTTTCATTATCAATAAAATCTAGAACGATGAACTCGTCTTCAATATGAAGATTATTCATTTCTACCATTGGCCCGTCTATGTCCGTAATCTGATAAATATTAATTACACTGTATAATCCTGTTATCATATTGAGGTGTAGCGTTCGAAGCAATCTTCCTTTTCCGTTATCGGAATATTCAATATACACAATTTCAAGTTGACTGTTCTCTTGTTTAGTTAAAATGCAATTCACCTTGTTAGTAAAGAAACCCTTCAATTCCTCTGTAGATGAGCACATTAACAAATCATTTATTAAATCTTCTTTGTTTGAATATTTCATTTTTATGCCTTCCTTTATTATTATTCTATTTGTTATCACAATGAAGCCTTGGCGGTTCTTATATTCGCTTGGACTAAGGCTAAACTCTTTTTTAAATTTTCTTGAAAAATAGGTATCCGAATTAAATCCATACTTAAATGCAATATTTATTATTTTTTGAGATGAAGTTACAATTTCAACAGCCGCTTCTGACAATCGTCTTTTTAAAAAATACTCACTTATCGTAAATCCAGTTTTTGTTTTGAACTCTCTAGTTAAATGGTATTTTGAGTATCCAATCTCCTGGTATAGATTATCATAATTGATTTCTTCAAATAATCGATTTTCAAGATAATCGATTATTTGACCAATCATAGTAGACATATTATCACCTCATTCAATGCACAATAAAATTTTACCATATTATCAAATAAATACTTGCACTAGGTTGCTATAAAAAGCCAATTCAGTAAGATAAATGAAAAACATGCTAAATATAATGCCTATGACTGTTGTATAAATAAAAGAAAAAAACGACTAAAAATTTAGTCGTTTAATGATTAACTAGTGCGCCATCACAGACTCGAACCGTGGACCCGATGATTAAGAGTCATTTGTAATCAAAAATAGAAATCGCTAAATATAGCGGTTAAATCGAGTAATCAACATGCTTTGACGCCTATTGTGACGCCTGTATATATTTTCTAAAACTCACTTCATAAGTATTTAAAAAACGTTAAATTCACTGCCTTGCTACTAGATATATTAAACTGATCATATATTTAAAATTTAAAAAATAACATATGACGACAAATTAGTTATTGGCTTTTGAATATGAGGTATACCTTCCTCCACCGATTTTTATTATGAATCCCTCTTTCAGTAAATTTGATAAAACTAATTCTATTGTAGTTGGACTGATGTCAGAGCATTTTTCTATAATTTCTGCTTTTGTTATTCGACCAACATGACTTTCAAAAATGTTTCTAATCCTTTGATGGCTACTCGTCTTTTTTGAAACATGTGAAACTCTACTATCAAATTCTTGATATGCAGATAAAACAATTTGTAGGAAATAACTAACAAATGGCTTGTAATCATTTTTTGATTCATTCCATTCTTGAGAACTAGCTTGTAATGAATCATAGTATCCTTGTTTGTTCTTTTCAATCATCTGTTCTATACTAATATATTTCCCAACAAGGTATCCACTTCTGTATAATAAAAGCAATGTCAACAATCTTGACATTCTTCCATTTCCATCAAGAAATGGGTGAATACATAAAAAGTCTAAAATGAACATTGGAATTGCAAGCAAAGGTTCAATTTTTTCATATTGAATGACATCTATAAATTCGTTACATAAAGCAGTCATTGCTGAAGGAGTCTCGAATGCAGACAATGGTTCAAATCGAATAAACGATTCACCAAATTCATTCGTCTCCTGAATTACATTGTTTACATCTTTGAATCTCCCACCATAAGAGAGGCCTGTAGCTGCGTACAAATCTCTATGTAATTGCAAAATAATATTCGATGTCGGAGTAATGTAATCATAATTATCATGAATTGTATTTTGGACCGTCTGATATCCGATGATTTCTTGTTCATCTCTATTTTTAGGGCTAGATTTTTCTTTTAACAACTCGTTGATCCTTTTATCAGTAGTAGAGATACCTTCGATTCGATTTGAGGATACTGTGCTTTGTATTTTAGCAATTTCAAGTAAAGAAGCCAAAACATCCGGCCGTGCTTCGATATAGAGCAATTGCTTTCCTTTGTATTCATGAATTGATGTAAGAAGAGTTACTACATCTTGTGCAAACAAATTCTTGCTTGATTCTAAATATTTAAATGTTTTCATATTATCACCATCTATATTTTATCATTCAATTGCATATTCGTCAACTTCAATTACATAAATAAATGGGGAAAATATGCAATTAAAATAATTATTATGCAATTGCGGGGTAAAGAAAAAAACGACTACAGTTTAGTCGTTTAATGTTTAGCTGGTGCGCCATCACGGACTCGAACCGGGGACCCAATGATTAAGAGTCATTTGCTCTACCAACTGAGCTAATAGCGCGTGCAGTATATATATTAAATGAAATTGATGGTTTTGTAAACCTTTTTTTATCAGTTTTTGAAAAAAAGGTCTATTTCATTAAACTTTACAAAGTAAACACCAATAGCGCTTTTCTTGTAGTTCACAAGTTCCACATCAGATTCATTGATATATCTTGTAATATTATAACAATCAGGATAAATAATCGCAACTTTAATGACTTTCTTTTCTGTATCAACTATTTCTTGCTGGAATTTTCTTACACCTTCCACTAGTGTGGGCGTTGAAGAACGTTTCCAGTTCTTAATATTTTGATTAATACACCAGTAATTAGGATTTGTAATAATAAGTTCGTGATTTGGGTTAAAGTAGATCACTTTAATTAAAAAGTATTCATCTTCTGTTTCAATTTTCATTTGATAGACATTTTGCTCATTATGATAAACAATTTGTCTATCAGGAAATTGTTCCTGTACTTTTTCAATTACGATATTTTTATCTTTTGAACGCATAATAAAACTTAAAAGGAAAAATCCTCCAAGAAGTATTACTGATATACTTACTAAGGAAATAAGAATCTCAAATGAAGTCATTTCATCACCAACTTACAATCATTATATCAAAAAGATGTGAACTTGAAAAGATAAAGGAAGTATATAGGCTATACTTCCTTTATGTAACTTTAATTAACTTTGTTCTTTACTACTAAAAATAGCATCTAATTTTTGTTGAATAAGATCTGCATCTTCTTTTTTTAGCGGTTTACACTGTGTAGTATTATTGTCACCAGC
>JAQUZN010000130.1 GCA_028691315.1 Candidatus Izemoplasmatales bacterium
CTCTTCCGATCTATTTCAACCATTTGTACTAAAGCCGCAATAACCAAAATAAACATAATTGTTTTCATATATTCAATATGGAATAAGACTAGTACATATTGATATAAAAGCCAAGTGCTTGTCGAAGAAATAATAATAACAAATACTACAGCAAGTCCCATACCTAAAGCGGAACTTCTCTTTCTTGATACCCCTAGAAAAGGACAAATACCTAAAAACTGAGATAAGATGATGTTTTCAACGATAAACGCTGCAAACGCCAACGATATTAGTTCACTCATTATTTAGTTCCTCCTTTTGCAAGTTTCTTTTCTTGTTTTTTATTTTGAATTGCATAAATAGCCGCAAGAATGAAACCAAATGTCATAAATGCTCCAACAGGTTTTATAAATAAATCAAGCGGTTGAATTCTTAAGAAATCGTACATAAAATTAAGATCTAGTTGTAAACTTCCCGAAACAGTTATTGTTCCTTTTCCTAAAATCTCACGAACTAAACTCATCAGCATTAAAGCTGCTGTATAACCAAGTGCCATTCCCATTCCATCAATCGCGGAATCGAGTGGTTTGTGATTAGATGCAAATGCTTCTGCTCTTCCCAAAATAATACAGTTTACAACAATCAACGGTATGAATACGCCTAAGCTTTTGTATAAATCATATAAAAATGCATGCATAACCATTTCAACGATTGTAACAAGTGTCGCAATAATAACGATATACACAGGGATTCTCACAGGCTTAACCAGTTCTTTTAAGAATGATGAACTCATCATCAATGAAATAATGAAGTTAGACATGACAAGAACAAAAAAGACAGCAACACCCATTCCAAGTGCGTTTTCTAAGGACGTTGTGACTGCTAACGCAGGACAAGTCCCAAGGACAGAGACAAATAATGGATTTTCTTTAATAAAACCTTTTAAGAAATTTTCTTTTTGGTCCATTAGTTGACACCTCCTAATCCATACGAAGCGACATAGGTGGAAACTTCATTGAAACAACGATATACAGCATTAGAAGTAATTGTTGATCCGGAAATCGAATCAAAACCAGAGATATCAGTTATATCAGTTCCAACGCCTGTTGCCATAAAGGAAAATGTAACTGATTGTGAACCTAGACCTGCAGTCTCACCCTGTTCAACAACTTTATATCCTTTAATTGATAAATCCTTCTCCACTGCAATGAGTAATTTTACATTTGATTGATATCCATAGGATTTAACGCTGTAAACAGCAGCTAGAACTTCACCGCTAGTTATATCTTTTAATACAAAAATGGTATCTAAAATCTTGTTATTCGAAACAGCAATTTCTTCAATTGTATAATCTGACAAAGTGTAAAATTCAGCAAGTGCTGTATATTTTACTTGGTCTTCTAAATCTTTAATAATAGGTGCTGTAAATGAATTCACACCAGCCAGTAAAACACCACAGAGTAATCCAAGAGCTAGTAAGACAAGTCCTGATACAAGTCCTTTATTCATCTTAGTACCCTCCCATCTGTGCATTTCATTGATTTATCAATAAAATAGAATCGGTTTAAATATCTTTTCATATTAGAATCCGCCTCCTATAAAAATCGTGGCGAGATTGTACATTGTCGTTGATTTTATAATTGCATAAATCATTAAAGCTAACAACAAAAATGAAATAAATAAAACCTTTGGTAATGTTGCTTTTGTAATTCCAGTAGAACGAATAATGGCAGTAGACCTGTCGATAGGCATCGTAAAAATATTCATCACAACAATGGAAGTTGCAACACCTTCAGGTAATACACCAATGTACCTAAACAGTACTGTAAGTACTCCTAAGAATAAAGCAAATACAAATTTTCCTAGTGGGTTTTTAGGAGATGTCACTGGCTCAGTCGCCATAAACACAGCTCCAAACATCAAGCCTCCGCTAAAGATTCCATATAGTGGGAACCAAATTCCAGCATCACCGTTAACCATTCCAATAATCCAAGTTAAAATAAATACCACTCCAACATAAACAAGTGGAGTAAACCATTTAATTACTTTACGAAATGCGAGCCATAAATAACTGATTAAAATGAATAAAGCACCAGTTTCTCCAATTGCTCCAGGAACAGTACCGATGAAGAAATTCCATAAGTTTCCATAAGGGGCAACCAGTGCAGCATAACTAATCACTTTTCCATCTGATAAAACTGCCAGTGGTGTAGCACCCGCATAAGAATCAATCAAAACTTCAGATGGATTTAAATATCCACCAGCGGCACTAACAACACCAATTAAAGTAAAGGCAATAGCGATTCGACCGATTAAAGCTGGATTGAAAATGTTATTTCCAAATCCGCCAAATAACATTTTAGCAACAATTGTTGCCATAAATGTACCAAATATCAATACCCAAATTGGCGTATATAGCGGAAGTATAAGCGCTAATAAAAACCCTGGAATAAGCGAGAAGGAAACTTCTTGTTTCTTCATCATTGCTTTTAATGATCTTGTTTTAGGATCAGTGATGTAAAAAAAGATAGTTTCAAATAAGTAAGATATAAGACCACCAAGTAAAATGAAAATTAGAGGATACAGCATATTCCAAAAATTGCAGTCGCCATTTATGTAAACACTAATTCCGTTTTTGTACCATGCGAATAATACTACTGGGATGAGTCCGATTGTAAAATCGCGCATTAGAATTTTGGTTCCCTTATTAGGTTCATCTGAAGAACGAATGAACGGAGGCTTACCGTTTGCAAATCTTGCCATATGATTTAAGCTCCCTTCCTTAATAATTCTTTAGCACGAACAACATAATCGGTTATTTCAATATGAGACGGACATACATAAGAGCAAAGTCCACATACTATACATTTTTCTGCATTTAGTTTTTTAATCGCTACTAAATCTTTTTGATTAAATGCATTTTCAATTTCTGTTGGCGATAAATATACAGGACATACATCATTACATTTCCCACAACCCAAGCAATTTGGATGTTCTTTTGGTTCAGGGAAAGGCTTAACAATGACACCACCTAAAGTATCATTCACAATTAAATCATCCACTAAAATCGCACGGCCAGTCATAGGACCACCAGCGATATACCAAGTATTGGAAGAATCCAGTCCATCAACATACCCGCCAGCTTGTTTCACTAAATCACTAACTTTAGTACCGATAGGTACAAAAAAGTTTTGAGGTTGCTTCATTCCTTCACCAGTGATTGTTATTGCTCTTGCAATCAACGGAATGTTGTTTTCGACAACATCACAGTACGTAATAGCGGTTGCTAAGTTATCGACAATAACACCTACTTCACCAGGAAGTCTTTTATATGTTGTTTTCGTGACTTGTTCAACCAAATATTTTTCCCAACCCGCAGGATAAATATCATCAACGTCAAATAATACAATATTTGGAAACTCCTTTAAAAATGGAGTTAATACTTCTTTAAATTCTTGATTGTATTTTTTATATGTAATAACTCCTTTTGAGGCGTTTGAAGCACGAAGTAAATAAGATAACCCTTTTAAGAGTTTTTCTGGGTATTTAATAAGTAAAGCATAATCGCAAGTCAAATAAGGTTCACACTCGACTGCATTGATAATAACAGTGTGTATTGGTGTTTTGGAGCCATATTTAACATATGTTGGAAAACCAGCACCTCCAAGACCTGACAAACCTGACTCTTTCATTTTTGCGACTAATTCTTCTCTTGAAAGATTTGCTACATTCTTGTCTGGTACAATCGAAGGATCAACTTGGTTTAAATTGTCGTTTTCAATTTCAATAGCTTCTACCATTCTTCCACTAGAATGCCATACTTTCTTCACTGCAGTTACTTTTCCGCTAATTGAGGCATGGATTGGCATTTCACCAAACCCTTCTCTTCTTGCGACAATTTGTCCGATTTTAACTGTCTCTCCTACTTCAACTACTCTTTTTAGTGTTGAAGCTTGTTGAAGCAAATGTATATAAACAAATTGAGGATTCATGTATTCCTGTATTGGAAATTTTTTTGACATTGATTTCTTTCCTTCAAGATGAATACCTTTTGCTTTATGTAATATCATTTATAAATCCTCCTAATATCAGAACATTTGTGACAGGTGATATTATAACATACAATGTTATAGTCATTTCAAAAAAATTATTAAAGTTATTTTCTTAAATGTTTCAAATCATTTCTTTTAGAATCGAGAGTTCATCTTTAGTAAAGTGTCTCCAATTTCCAACTGGCAAATCTTGAATGGAAAGGTTCATAATTCGAATTCTTTCAAGTGTTTCAACATGATATCCAAGCGCACTGGACATCCTTCTAATTTGAAGATTTAACCCTTGAGTCAAAATAATTGAAAATGTATTGCTAGAGAGTTGTTTGACAATAGAGGGAAGTGTGATTGTATATACATGTTTCACAGGGTTATATATTTTAACGCCTTTTGCCATTGATTCAACGAAATCATCAGTTAATGTTTTGTCAACTTTCACAACGTATTCTTTTTCATGCGCGTTTTCACTTCTTAATATTTGGTTTACGATTTGTCCATCACTTGTTAAGATAATAAGTCCTGAACTATCTTTATCTAACCTTCCGACAGGAAAAATCCGGTCTTTATATCCTACTGCATCAATAATGTTTTTAGGTTTAGTAGTGTCTGTAGTTGTTTCAATACCTACTGGCTTATGATATAACAGATAAACTGCTTCTTCATTGTGAAAAACTAACTTTCCATCTACCATTACTTCATCTGAGTTAAGAACGTTCATACCGGTTTCTGCCAAATCACCATTGATTGTCACACGTTTACTTTCCACAAGTCTGTCTGCTTCTCTTCTTGAACAAAGTCCG
>JAQUZN010000131.1 GCA_028691315.1 Candidatus Izemoplasmatales bacterium
CACCCGCAATTTCAATCAATGTATCGTAGACAACAGATAGTCCTGTTGTCTCTATATCGAATACAACATATGTCGCATCGCTTAATAGTTGTTGGGAGTTCCCTTTCGCAATCATAATTGATTCATCATTTACAAAAACAAGTTCAAGTCCATAAATTGGTTTTATATTTTTACCATGGACTGCATGATTAAAATCCGGATATGATTGACATGATCCGTGATCGGTTACGGCGATAGCTCTATGCCCCCAAGCAAGAGCGCGTTCGACATATTCTGAAATCGTATTAACGCCATCAAGAGATGACATTTTAGTATGGAGATGCAATTCAACCCTTTTTTCTGGGGCGTCATCTTCGCGTAAATCCTTTTGAACAACGCCAGAAGATTTAGCAAGTGAAATAGCGGTAATAGTAACCTCACCATAATATGAGTCAAATTGTGCGTAGCCCCCTACTAATAATCCATATCCTTCTTTGACATTTTCAATGAATCCCTTTTCTTCCATCGAAGAAAGACGCTTTTTGACTGTAATTGAATCAAATCCATCCGTCAAAATAATATTTGCTTGTGTCGAGTTGCGAAGTTCCCTTGTTTCAATCGAGACAACCGTTCCTCTTAAATTAAAGTTTGCTTTGTTTCCATTTTTAGCTTTATATAGTTCAAGATCCTCTTCAGAAAAAGGAAGTTCTGCAATAGGATAAAAATCATTATCTACAGGCTTATCATCATATAATTGTTGATACTTGATTTCTTTTAAATTCAAAACTGCTTGATTTGATTGAACAAATTTTCGGTTGGTTTTTTCGATTTGTTCTTGAATTGTTTTACTAGATTCATCAACTTCAATTTCGACGGAAACTGGAAATCCATTCATAAATAACTCTGATTCAATTTCTTTACGAAACATACCTGCTGATCTTGCGCCATACGGAACCAAAACTTTTATCTTTCCATTTTGAACATCCGTTGGATATTCTTTTAGTGGCATGATTCTTTTATCTTCTTCAATCAAAATATCAATCACATAATCATAGTATTCAACTAAATCAGTATCTGTTGACACATCATATTTAACTTGGTATGTGACCGTTCTTACACTTTCTTTTATCAGAGGAATTTTTTTTAGGTGATCAATAAAATATCGATAATTAATGACTGGAATTGGTTTTTCAAATATAAACGAAAAATGCCACAAATTCGTGACGTCATCGACTACAATGTTATCAATTTGTGCATAATCAAGAATGACAGAATCGTCACAGTCGATTAATTTTAGTAAGTTTTGCATTGGTTCATTCATCTTATCAACTCCGGTTCTTAAGAAACATTATATCATAAATTATCAATGAAAATTGATGAAAGAAAAAAAAGAAAACAAAAAGAAAACAGTCTTTCGACTGTTCTTAAAATTCTGCTTTAACTTTATTCGCTAGAATTTCTTCTAATGCTTGTCCGACTGGTTTTACACATTTATTGTCGACTGATGAGTAGTTATCTTGTTTAATAATTTTCGCTCTAATCGCGGATATATATGCAAGTTTATACTTTGAATCGATGACTTCAAGCAAGTCGTCGATTGATGGATATCTTAGTCCATCAGTGTTTTTGTTTGCCATTGGTATTTCCCTCCATTAATTTATAATACATATGAATTGAACGTTCTGTTTTTGCATGTTCAGCACGAATAATAGCGTATATTCTATCCGCTGCATTCGTTACTTCATCATTCACAACAATGTAATCGTATTTATAAGCTAAATTGTACTCTCGTTCTGCTTTTTCTATACGCTTTTGAATATCTGCACCTTGTTCAGTTCCTCGATTCATCAAGCGATCAAGTAAAGCTTGTTTTGAAGGTGGAACAATAAATATAAATACAGCTTCAGGCATTTTCTCACGGACAATCAAGGCTCCTTGAACCTCAATCTCAATAATGACTTCTTTACCTTGGGCTAAATTTTTTTCGATATAATCAAGTGGAGTTCCATAGTATTCGCCAACAAATTCAGCATACTCAAGAAAACGATTGTTTTTAATCCGTTTTTCAAACTCATCTCTCGTCACAAAAAAATAATCGACGCCATCAACTTCGTTTTCTCTAGGCTTTCTTGTGGTCATTGAAACAGAATAAACGAAATTATTATCTGGAATTTTAAATAATGCTTTTCTGATGGTTCCCTTGCCAACGCCTGACGGTCCGCTAATGACCACCAACAAACCAAGTTCGTTAAGCTTCATATTGACTCCTCCAGAGATTTTTCATTATGAATTATAATACCATAAAAGCCCGATTAAGTAAAATTTTTTTTTGTTTTTTTAACATGTGATATAATGTGTATGGTGATTTTATGAGTTTAGACGGAAGATTTCTCTATTATTTAGCAAATGAACTAAATCAGGACCTACAAAATGGGCGGATACAAAAAATCTATCAGTTAACTAAAACTGATTTTTTGTTTCTCATTCGTGCAAACTCCAAAAATTTACAACTTACCATTTCATTATCTACTTCAATTTCAAGAATTCATTTAACAAATTATCACACGGATAAGCCCGATAATCCTAGCGGATTCTGTATGCTTCTAAGAAAATACGTCGAAGGCGGGATTGTTTTATCTGTTTCTACACTTTCATCTGATCGAATTGTCAATTTACATCTTCAAAACATTAATGAGATGGGAGAAACAAAAACCTACAACCTATATATGGAAATGATGGGTCGATATGCAAATTTAATTGTTTGTGATGAAGAAAATAAAATTATCGACGCCTTTAAACACATATCACCTTTTGAGGATCAAGAACGGACAATTCTAAAAGGAATTACTTATCACGCTCCTGAAGATGGAAAAATTAACCCGTTTGATGCCCAAATGGCATCAAACTACTTAACTAGTCTAGATGATTATACGTATCAAGATTTAATTGCACATTTCACTGGTTTTTCTCCGCTTTTGTCAAAACATCTGATTTCTCAAGCAAAAATCGATAGGACTTCACTTTTGATATCATATCAAAAAATGATGGAAGAAAAGGTTCATCCAACATTATTTATAAAAAATAACATTAGAAAATTCTATTATTTTGATGTTTTTCCAGAGGGTGAGAAACTGACATTTAAGTCTTTGTCTCTACTTCTAGATGAATATTATTCTGAAACATCGAAAATGGAAAGAATGAAACAAGTCTCAAAAAATATATATCAACTTGCAAAAAGAGAATTCGAAAAAAACAAAAACAAACTAGAAAAGTTAACTAAAGAATTAGATGTTGCGACAAATTCGGAAATCATTCGCATAAAAGGCGATTTAATTATCCAAAACATGAATCAAATTGCACGTGGTGATTTAAACTTAACCACCTTTGATTATGAAAATAATCAAGAAATTTCAATCGAACTTGACCGTCTTTTAACCCCCATCCAAAACGCAAATATGTATTACAAAAAATATAAAAAAAATAAAACTGCCGTTTCTTTCATTCAGGAACAAATTCTTCTGACTAAAAAACAAATTACTTATTTTGATTTATTAATCTCACAAATAGAAAACGCTCAAATGAATGACCTTGATGAAATTCATGAAGAACTTGCAAAACTAGGATTTTTAAGAACTAAAATTAAAAAACAAAAAATAAAAAAACCTAACTACGATACCTATCAAGACAAAGATAATGTAATTATTTATGTTGGTAAAAACAACATTCAAAATGAGTACTTAACTCATAAAATAGCGAAGTCAAATGAATGGTGGTTTCATACAAAAGACAATCATGGTAGTCATGTTATCGTATCTAAATCCGGTGAATTATCTGAAACAACTATCCGGACTGCCGCGTTACTAGCTGCGTACTTTTCAAAAGCTAGAATGTCTTCTTCGGTTCCAGTAGATTACACACTAGTTAAATTTGTAAAAAAGATACCTGGTGAAATGGGCTCCTTAGTTCAATATACCAATCATAAAACAATTTATATCGATCCAGATTCAGGTGTTTTCAATCAAATAAAAGTAATTAAAAATCAAAGTGGAAAATAATACAAAAAAAGATGAAAGAAAATACAACTCGTATCTCTATCATCTTTTTATTTTTATTTTTTTTGAGTGTCCACTAAATAGGGTTCTCTATAATTCTGGCTATTTTTTTTCAGGGCTTTTAGTAGTTTCTACACTAGGCATTTTTGGAGGATTCTTTTGAGATGGGATAAATTTTTTAAAACTGTTATCAAGGTGTTTTGAACCATCATTATTTTTTTCTTTCTTATTGTCTTCCATCAATAAATATCTCCTTTCTACTAGAAATTCTGTTCAAAATGTCTATTTGATTCTTCTTCAGCTTCTGCGAGTAATCTTTTGCTCAAAGGAATTTGACTTCCATTAAAAATATCAAATTCTGTTTCATCTATGGTTGTATCCATTTCTAAAATTTTAGCATTAATTTCTTCATCGGTTAATGATCCATTTCTTACAAACAACCAGTCATTGGCTAATGTGGTGTAGTATTTATTTAGTAAGTAAACAAATTTCTGAATCTTTGGGACTACTTTTTCGATGTTTAGAATTGGCCAAGCAACATGCACGATTTCTGAAAGTGCAATTAATATTGGCCAAAGCCAGTTTAAAGAAGTTAAATAATTCTTAAACCAAAGTGCAACTGAACCCGTGGCAACTAATGCTAGAAAAATATTCACCAATTTAGTAAGTCTTTCTGCACGAAATACATACTTTTGCATATAAATCATTGAGTAATAAGTGTGAGTCATGGTTCCCCAATAGCGTTTTTGAATATACGCTTTTTCTTCCA
>JAQUZN010000132.1 GCA_028691315.1 Candidatus Izemoplasmatales bacterium
TTAAAGTTTCTTTTCAAGGATATATGACTATGGTTGTATAAGGCTTTCTTCCAAAAGCGGAATCCAAAACTGAAGGCAACCTATCAAAGGCGTGTAGAAACTAAGAAAAAACGATTGAATGTATAAAAAATACCGCTCACGATTGTGGGCGGTGTTTGATATTATAAACATATCTAAATCTTGACTTTATTTTGAGCAATAATTTTTATTATATTTAGTTTTACTATTGACACGGAAATTTCTTTGTGATAGACTAAAAATAAATTGTTATATCAAAAAATAATTATAGGTTATACAAGAATATTGTAAATAATCAATACGAGCCAGTTAAATGTTTTTAGGTTTTACGAAAAGCATTATTAGGTTAACAAAATGTAAAGAATCAATCTTGTGACTATACAAGACATTTAACAAGTGAGGGGCCATATGTATACGAAAAGAAGACAACTTAATTTGATAGGAAATTATCTGTTTTTGATAATGTTTCTATTTATGCTTTTTGCGGCCACAATCTATCTATCGGTAGAACGGGATTATTATACTTTCGTAATGCTGTATGTAATTAATCACTTTCGAATTTTCTTATTAATTACGCTTTTTATATTCATGGTTTTACCAGTTATGTTGATTAAATCTCCTTTGTATTTAAAATTTACGTTTATTATTTTGTATTTGATAACTTTTTTGTTATATACAAGTAAATTTCAAATAGATTTAATGAATGGCTATAATTATGTTGTTTCTAGTCTATCTTATCAGCCGCCAGTTAATGATGTAATGTTATTATTATTTTTTATTTTAGTTATGGTTGTGCCATTATTTATATACAAATCAGTTAAAGCGCATGATCATCTGATGATTTTCTATTTGTCTTTCCTTTTACTTAATATCATAATATACATGTTTTCGATTCTATCAGGTTATCTCGGATATTTTTTAATTTTCAACCAACTATTAGGAGGAATTCGAAGTCACGTGTTACAGGCGCTTTTTAATCTTATGGCACAAGATGTTTTAATATATTTATCTATTGCAATTCTACTTAAGAGACTATATGCTAACTTATTTAAAGACAATTTGAGAACGAAACATAAGCATATCAATAGTTTTAATGCGATTTTGAATTGGTTTCTATTTGGTATGTTTGGATTTGAAAGACTATATCTTGGAACTAAAAAGTGGATTACACTGTATCATCTTTCATATTTAGCAATATGTACAGCGTTATATATATATAACGATAAAATGTTTTCTTATGAAACAATTTGGAACAAAAACCCCATATTTTTAGTCATATTCATTATTGTCACTGCAGGACAGCTTATTTTGATGCTGTACAGTCTTTTTGAAATGCTAGTAAATAAGCCTTGGGACAAAGTTGAAAATGAATAACAAATGTCAAGTTGTAGAGTGCAGAAGCTGTGATGTCATAGTAAACATAAAAAATGGAAAAACATTTTTCGCAGATAAAGGTATAAGAATGCCATTAGAAAAAGATGTTCTTACTTTTCTTGGTGAAAATAATTTTTTTTCGGAGGTTACGATGCATCGGCCTTCAATTAGAAATAATATTATAATCAATCCCACTGTATCAATAACAAATAAATGTAACTTAAATTGCGAGTATTGTTTTGCGAAGAAGTATCGTTCAAAAAAGGATGTTGATTTTGAGGACTTCTTGTCTTTTATTGATATAGTAAAAAAATATAATCCAAACTTTGAATATATGAAAATAGATTTAACGGGATCTGGAGAGCCGCTATTAAGATTTGACCTTGTTAAGAAAATACACGAATATTCAATGAATTACTCAGCTTTACATAGCAAAATGGAGATTGGATTTACTACGAACGGACTTCTTATAAACAAAAATATTAAAAAGTTTATACTCAAAAACAAATTAAATATTGGCATTAGCTATGATGGTTTTACAAACAAGGAATATTCTAAGAGAATAAATGAAACACAAAATTTGGATTTGTTATATAAAATTAAGGGGTTAAAGAAAAGAATAGGAATAGCTTGTACAATCACAGGGGGTGAGAGAGACATTATATCAAATGTAGTTGGATTTTCAAAAATAGCAAATGCTATTACTATGAAGTTGGTTCGTCCAAATACAGACAGCTCATTAAGTAGTTATGATGTAGAAAAAATTAAAATACAGTACACTAAGCTACTTGAATTCTTAATATTTGAGATTTTAAACGGTGATTACTCACATATAATGAAGCTAATTTCAGATGAAGATATATTTGGGAAAACTATTAGGCGAGTTTTTTCTGGTCATCTTTACTCAAATAGATGCGGTGGGGGAGTTTCAAAAAGTTCATTAACTTCTGATGGAAATATTTATTATTGCGGAGCTGCGAATTACATTGAATTTTTTAGAATAGGAAATATTAAAGAGGGAATATTTGAAGAAAAAGTACTTGAACTTATGGAAATTCAGATGAGTCGAAGCAACTGTATAGATTGTTGGGCAAAGTTTATTTGTGGTGGTCCTTGTTTAATTGATTTGCATCAAAGAACCTTCAATAGTATTTCGAAAGATTATTGTGAATTATCCAAGCATTTGATTTCATTAGCATTTGAATTTAAGTATATTATTTTTAATAATAATCAAAGAGCATATAAATTAATTACAGGCAAGTCTCATGATTTACATTATTTATAATCGGAGGATGTAAAAATGTTTAAGAAAATAATGTTAGTAATTTTTTTTGGTGTATCAGTTTTTTTGGTATCGTCTGCATTTATTACACCTATTTTTGCATCTGGGAATACTAATTTTAGCGTTAAACAATACGACATTGTTAAGGAAAAGGCACAACCGAATGCATCTGATGTATTAGAGTTAAAAAATCTTCAATTTAAGGCTGAAGAAGATGGGTTAGTTTATTTTAAAATAAATTTTGGCTCGTCTAATCAGTATGAATTTAGTTCAAAGGTATTTTTGAGCTCTCTCGATTATGATGGATTATTATGGTTTGATGTGGATAATTATACAAAAGATTATCAAATTCTTACTTTAGATATTATGCCATACGCCAACATGGTATACTTATCGGAAAATGATTTTAGTTTATTGGATAAAACTGTTATTAGGATTGTTATCCAAGATAACATAGAAAATAAGATATATGCTATATTTAATGAATTTGCGTTTAGCGAATATGAATACTTAAAAACACTTTCAGATTCAATATATTGTCAAAGTGAAGTTTACAATGAGTATCAAACTTCAGTAAACTTAATATTTTCAGTTATAAATTACGAAGGAGATTACATTGAAGAAAATATCATCGCACCAGATCATCCTATCGTTTCATCAAGAAGTAGTTTGAAAAGATGTGCTTTTTTATTGACTTATTCAGATGATTTCTACTATGGTGGTACTAGTGATGATTTAGATATTACTTCACTTGGAATAACTATATCTACAAATGGTCTTGGCTATCTTCTCGAAACAGTTTTTCCTGAAGAGGTGCAACTTGCAAAATTGATAAATACAAGTAGTTACGGAACAACTATTATATATAGTAATGGATATAAGGATTACATCTTTGTCAAAAGCTGGGTTTCAACTTTATATCCTGGACAAATTCATTCGTCATATATGCAGATGCAATCTATAGCCGATATTTTAGGTTTGGAGTTGACATTACAATTTTCAGAATTCTATAAATTTATTCCTGCTTGGGGAGATGTTTTATTATATGGTGGTCAATATTCGAATAATCTTTTAGAAGAGTTTTCATTTGTGGCTAAGTCAAAGGATGAAGATATTACATATATTAAGCTTTCAAATATTGGCCTATACGAATTGCCTACCTACACTGGATTTGATTTGAATAGGGCTTTAATGGATATTGCTATATTTACTGCTGACTACTTAGCACCTTGGCAAATTGAAGTGGGGGCTGCATTGATAGAAACAGCTTTTGACTCTTGCTTTGATTCAGGAGGGTTTGTGAATACAAATGAAGAATACAATTATGACAATCAATCAGTTTCTTTCAACCAGTATATTTCTCTTTCAGACACGCACAATATAAATATTGTTTTAGATCCAAAATGGATAATGATTTCTCCATATCCAAATTCAAGTTACTCTTCTACTTATGCTAGATATAAGACTGTCTCTTTAGATATTCGGTATGGAGAAAATCCTTATGATTCCTCGGTACAACCTACAGAGTATTATTATAGAATTAATTTTAAAAAATATCAATTTTATCTAACTAATGACTCATATAATAATCCTGCTGCAACCCTAATGCAGCTTGGGCACACAGTATATTATATTATTCCTTCTGGATGCTAATTTTGTTTTTTCTTATTAGTATTTGATTTAACATATAAAATATTTTTGACAAAATATTATATTTCACACTATCTTGGTAATATATTTTTACTTCTGATTAATTAAGGTTACATGACTGTGGAAATAGATATATTACTCAAAAAAACTACTTCATAATTGATAATCCAAATGTTTAATATAAAGACCATTTTCGCCAAAATGGTCTTTATTCTACTATATTTCTGGAAAAGAGTTTTGCGTTAACTACAAACGAATTGGAGGAGACTTTTTTCTATCACTTTAGTTGTTGAGTACTTTGATCCAATATCTGGGGTTGTAAACGTAATGATTGATTATGCACCACTTCCTAATTCCTATAGTAAGTTCAAATGGATTGAGATTTTTGAGTTATATAATCCACTGACTAACATTTATCATTTAACGTTTTCGGACTATGATTCCAGTTTAAATTAGTGAATATCTTATAA
>JAQUZN010000133.1 GCA_028691315.1 Candidatus Izemoplasmatales bacterium
TAGCTGCAGTTCCACCAGGCTTTATAGCGGAAAGCTGAATTGCATTCTTGAGAACCTGGCGGAGCATCTTTCGGCGTATTATGTCGCGTTGTTTTTTAAAAATACTAGTTATGCAAAAGACTCATATGTAATTTAGGAGGACAAGTAAGGTGGAACACCAAAATCTCATTGAACTTGCTAAACAAAAAAAAATAATTACAATTAGTGAAGATAATTCAACCATTACATATATATATCAAAATATTTCCAGAAATTACAATAATCCGGAAGAAAAAGTTCAAGCGAAAACTTTTTGTGAACTGGTACTGAAATATAATTACCCCGTTGGGCATATTAAGCAATATGTAAAAGTTACTGTGGGTTCTGATAGTAAAGAAGCAGATATTATTGTATACAATGATAGTGAACATAAAAAACCACATATTATTATAGAATGCAAAAAAGGAGAAATTACTGAACAGGAATTCAAACAAGCTGTAAGACAAGCATACGCATATGCTTTTGCTACGGCAGGCACTACAAAATATATATGGGTAACATCAGGGATAAAAGATGAATATTATGCGGTTGATAAAGAAGTTGATAGTCGTGAAGCTGTAACAGATATTCCAAATTATAAAGTGGAAAAATTGGCAAGTTATAAATTTGCTAAAAATGGAGGAACAACTGGTGAGGGGCAAAGATTAGCTCCGTTAGTTACAGTTGAAGAGTCTGAACTTACTAATAGATTTAAACAAGCTCATCAAGCTTTATGGGGGGGAGGAGAATTAAACCCTTCGGAAGCTTTTGATGAACTGGACAAACTTATATTTTGCAAAATTTTTGATGAAAAGAAGAAAAGAAAAAATGGAGATCCTTATGATTTTCAGATAATTAAAGTAAATCCAAAAAGTAAAGATAAATACGATATAGAAAAAGCTGATAGAGAGACTAGTGAAAATCTTTTAAAAAGGCTTATTGCACTTTATGATGAGGGTAAATTAATTGGTGAACGAAAAAATGATACTGAAATTTTTTGGGAAGGAATTAAACTAAATGCTTCTAAAGCACGTACGGTAGTAAGTTATTTAGAAGGGGTTGATCTTCTCAATACAGACTTAGACAGTAAAGGAAGAGCTTTTGAAACTTTTATGGGCTCTTTCTTTCGTGGAGATTTTGGTCAATATTTTACACCAAGAAATATTGTTAGTTTTATTGTAGATAGCTTGCCAATTGATGAAAATGATCGTGTATTAGATACCTCATGTGGAAGCGGTGGTTTCTTACTTCATGCTTTAGACAAGGTTAGAAAGGCTGCAAGAGATTTTTATAATATTAAAGATGGTGAAAAAGAAAATCTTGAGTGTCATAAACAGTGGCACGATTTTGCAGAATATAATTTATATGGCATTGAAATAAATGAACAGATTTCAAGAACTGCAAAAATGAATATGATCATTCATGATGATGGGCATACTAATGTTGTTACAGCAGATGGCCTTCTTTCTCCTAGTGATTTGCGTAAAAAGGTAAAAAATGATGGTTTTAAAGAAAATTCGTTTCATTACATTATAACTAATCCGCCTTTTGGTTCGACGGTTAAGCAAACAGAAAAAGCATATCTTTATCAATACAATCTAGCAATAAAAGAGATAGATTGGTTAAATCCTAATAGTAAAATCGCTGAAAGACCGAGTCAAAGTACAGAAGTACTTTTTATTGAACAAGCAGAAAAATATCTTATTGACGGAGGTTACTTGGCAATAGTTATTCCGGACGGAATATTAACAAATTCAAGCATGCAATATGTTCGCGATTACATAAGCGATACTTTTAGAATTATTGCTGTTATTTCCATGCCTCAAACAGCTTTTTCTGCGAATGGTGCAGGGGTAAAAAGTTCAGTGATGTTTTTAAAAAAGTATTCACAAACTGAAAAGAAAGTAAGAATAGAATTAAGAAATAACATTCAAAACCATTTAATTTCTAAATTAGAAGAAGGTGTTAAATTATTTAAACTTCTAAAAGATAAAAAAGACAGTATTGCGAAATTAAACAAGGAAATTAAACAGGCTGAACGAGAGAAAAATATTGAGAAAAGTGAATTATTAAACAATAAAAAACAAGAACTTACTGAAGATTTTGATGAACAAATTGAGTTTGCTAAAGAAACACTTTCTGAGTCTTATTTAGATCAGTACAAAAAGACATTAACCGATTATCCAATCTTTATGGCAATTGCTGAAGACATTGGTTATGATGCAACTGGAAAAGAAACTGGTAAAAATGAGTTATTAGAAATATCAGTAGAGCTTTCTAATTTTATTAAAGCTATGGAGGAAGGAAAAGACCATTTTTTTTAGTAAGCCCCGACTTTGATGAAAATAAAGTTTTTTTGAGAACTTGGGGCGAAATTGAAGATCGATTAGATCCATTGTTTTATTTAAATATGATGTTGTTGAATAAAAATATTATTCAAAGATCAATTCATGAAGTTAATACCTTTAAGCAGCATGTTAATATGCTGAGAGGAAGATTTGGTCATAGACCTAGGAATGATCCCCGGTACTATGGGGGTAAATACCCTTTTATTCAAACCGGTAACGTGGTTAAAGCTAGTGAATCGAATTGTAAAATTGAGCATACACAAACTCTTAATGGACTTGGACTTTCTACAAGTAGGCTGTTTGAAGAGAAAGTCTTAGTTATAACGATAGCTGCCAATATTGGGTACACAGCTATTCTTGATTATAGCGCTTGTTTTCCAGATAGCCTAGTTGCTTTGACGACAAAAGGCAAATCCATTTCTTTAGAATACTTAAATGTGTATATTAGATTTATTAGAAAATATATTGAAAACTTAGCACCTCAAGCAGCACAAAAAAATATTAACTTGAAGCAATTAAGTAAACTTCCGATAGTCGTTCCCCCCAATACCATTCAAGAAAAACTTGTTTCAATAATGAATAATGCATATTTGGTTAAAAATTCAAAAGAGAATGAGGCTCGGAAGTTATTATATAGTATAAATGATTATCTACTTGGGGAACTTGATATTCAGCTACCTAAAGAGACTAGAAATACATTAGAGGACAGGAAGTTTTTTGTTTCATTTGAAGCAATTCTGGGAGGGCGATTTGATCCCAAAAAATATTCGTTAAGATACCGAAAAATTTTTGATGCGGTACAGAATTCTTCTATATCGCACATACCCCTAAAAAATCTTGTAATAAACAGTGTTTCAGGAAATTGGGGTTTCGATGATATAACGGATGACGTTGCCCTAGTAAGATGTTTAGCACTTAGGGCGACAGAATTTGATAATAAATATAATTTGAAACTTGATAATTCGAGAGTTAAATACAGAAAATATACCCAGCATACATTAAAAAAAATAAATGTTAAACACAATGATATTCTAATTGAAAAATCCGGTGGTAGCGAAGACCAACCAGTAGGACGTGTTGCTATTATTGAAAAATCAATTTTAGGTGATACACCACTGGCTTTTAGTAATTTTATTCACAAGATTGAAATTAATACCGACAAAGCATATCCTGAGTTTGTTTTTGAGTATTTAACATTAATGCATTCTATAAAAATTACAGAATCGATGCAAACTCAGACTAATGGAATCAGAAATTTGATTATGGGTGAATATTTCTCTCAAATAATTCTTTTACCCCCAAAACCTATTCAAAGAGAAATTGTTGAAAAAATTTCACGAATAAGAGACCAAGCAAAGATGCTGGAATACGAAGCTGAGCAATTTTTGGTTAAAGCCAAAGCCACGGTAGAAAGAATACTATTGGGGGATTAAAATTCATGCGATTAACTGGGCGTATTGAATATGCGATGGACAACTTGTGTGTGTTTGCGGCGTTGCCTCAGTGATAGATTTAACTGATATTTCAATATCAGTTGCAAATATTTAAAGAGATTTAACTAAAGAGTATAGCGGTGAGGTGGCGAACTTTCTATATGATGGTAGCTTTGCTAAATATATTATTGCTGGAGGAAGGCATATATGATAAAAATATCTGGAATTATTGAACAAGCAATGGGGAAATTTAGTTGCTTGCGTGGTTTTGCTCCAATTAAAGATTTGGAAAAACTTTCAACGCCTAGTCAAAGTATTCAAAGAGACTTAATATCATCACATAGAGGAGAAATGATAGAGTTTCTTGAATCACGTGAAGGTACTTTTTTCCCTGAAGTAATACTATCTACTAATTTAGCTAATACAGAATATCCTTGGGATGAAGAAAGAGAGTTAATATGGGGGGGGGATCGAGACGAATCAGCATATGACTCATATTCAAATGAAATAACTCAAATAGCAACAGCTGTAAGCTCACGTCAAGAAATGAAGAAATGTCAAGTTGGGGCGTTAAGTTTAACTATTAGTTTTGCAAAAGCTACTACGATCCAAGACAGTATAACTGAAAAATATTCTAATAGTACATTTTCAAAATCGAGTGCATCGAAAACTTTAGTTGGTAATTTAACAATAGATGAAAATAAATTGAAAAATAAATTTATTCGCATTGACGGAAATCATAGGCTCTCTGCTGCACAGGATTTGGAGGAACAATATAATTACTATACTCCTTTTTGTTTGATTTTATTTACTAGCGCAGAGGATCAAAAAAAATTTTCCGGTTGATTGTAAAATGAAGTTGAACACTTAAGAAAAAAGTCCATGGTGACTTTTCCTCGTATGGTAGAATGGAGTTCTCACACAACCATCAACAACGAGGAGGCAATCACTATGGACTGCCATGA
>JAQUZN010000019.1 GCA_028691315.1 Candidatus Izemoplasmatales bacterium
TAGCTGTAACCGTAATTGTTACAGATACTTGTGCATTAAGTCCAGTTAAATCTACAGCGCCTGTAGTTGGATTAATAACAGCTGCATTGCTTGAAGTATAAGTTAATGCTACTCCATATAGTGCAGAAGGTAAATTAAGTGTAGTTGCCGCAATAACATCTGTTGGAACAGAAATTGTTGCAAGAGCAGCATTGATAGCTTCTTGATCTGTTGCGAAAGCAACTTGAATATCATTAGAAGTTCCAAAGAAGTAACCGTACCAGTCTAAGTAATTAGCTCCACTATTATATCCAAATACAACGTAAGTTAATGTAACTGTTTGTCCTGCAAGTGCAGAAACAGCGTTCATATTTGATTTATAGTAAATACGAAGAGCGTTTGCTTTGTCAAGTGTAGTTGCATCAGTAGGAATTAAATAAGTACCATAACTTCCCAAAGCTGAATCATAATATACTTTTGCTGTAACAGAGTAAACGCCAAATTGCATTGGGTTTTCTGCTGTATAGCCAGTATGATTAGCAATAACTTCTTGAACTGTTGCCGCAACCGGTGTAATTGGTCTTGCTGCAACACTTGAAGCTGAAACTTTTACAACGTTTGATGCGATGTTTTGAACTTCAGGAATACTATTGTATAAAGCGATTCCACCTGTAACATCGTATACTCCGCCAGCAACTACAGTAGCAGCTACTGATGCATTATAAACGAATAAAACATCTGTTCCATCGGTAAAGAAGAATCCATCAGTACCAACGCCAACAATTGTCATACCTTGATAAGTAATGTATGTTCCTAAAGGTAAATCTAAACCTTCAGCAATCGAATTCACTCTAACTGAAGATTCTTCAGCAATAACACGAATTGATTTTTCAACTGTGATATTTGCAGAATCAATTGATATTGTAGCTGTTAATGTAACTGAAGTATTGACTCCACCATCATCAGCTTGTGGTCTGTTAATGGTAACAGCATACTGTCCATCAACTGCAGTTGCTGCGATTGATGCTACAGAAGCATTTGATGAACTCCATGTAACTGAAGCGCCAAGTGCAGTTGCGGGTAAATTAAATCCTGCTGTGATAGCATCAGAACCATTAATAATAATAGCTGCTCCAGCTCTTGTTAAGAATGTGTTTGCAGATTCTGCTGTAACAGTAACATTAAAAGCTTTTGTTTGTACAACACTACCTAAAGTAGCTGTAACTGTTAATGTAGCTACTTGATTACCATCTGTATACTTAGGTAGTGAAACAACACCTGAGTTTGAGATGATATCTGCGTTAGAAGTTGCCCATGAAAGAGAAACTCCATTTACTGTAGCGGTTGAAAGTGTTAAATTAGCACTAACAGCTGTTACATCTCCAAGGTCGATTTCTGCTAGGACTGCAGCTACTTTTTCGGTGTCAGTAAGTTCTGAAACTGTTGTAGTTGTTACGCATCCAGCAATCGAGATGAATAATAATCCAATAAATCCGAGTAAAGATAATTTTTTAAACATTAACTTCATAATACCCTCCTATTGTTAATTTTTTATTCAATAACTATATCAACGCTGTCCGTAAGCATCAACTGACAATTGGCCATATCATATACATAAGTAGATGGGTCATTATTATAATTATAATCATAATAACTAAGTGGTCCAGTGACAGTGACAATTGATCCAGCGGTAATTCCAAGACTTGATACATCTATTCCGTTTGAACGTATTGAAAATTGATGAAGAGATGAATCACGTACGATAATGGTTGAACCACTTACCGAAACAACAGTAAGATGTTCAATCGTTACTAAAGATCCCATAAGGAAAAAATTAAAATCAGAATAAGTGACGATTTGAGGTACAATTTCGTATGTTTCTGTACTGAGTGAAAGATTCACTTTATTAAAGTTTGATATTTGAGGTGCCCCGTTATAATATCCTGGAATGAGTCCACCAACCGTTATATGTACGCCAAGTTGTAATTGTGCAGACGTAGCATAACCAATATACATGTTAATCCCATATCCTGATTCATCTTGCAAGAAAATATTATTGGATTCAATTCTAGTGATTTGACCAGTAACGACAACTTTTAATCCAACAAAGTCATTAAAGTTTTCCATCAAATATTGAATTGACATTTGAGCGCCTTCTTTACTATAGTCAAATCCAGGGTCAAGTTCTCCCCAAACTCTTCTTTTTGTTAAAGATGCATCCCAACTAGCAAGTGACAGAACATCAGTATAAAGCGATCCAGTTGATACTTTGTTTTTCGAATAAGCAAGTTCCACTAATTGAAGATTTAATAACAAGAACTGATCTGATCCACTTGGAAGGTACCAAACCCAAGCCAAATAACGACCATTGCCATCTTGTCTGTCTCCTTCTGCTTGCAGCACAATCTTTTCAGCACTACTTAAAACATCTTGTGTAAAATGTGCAGCAGCTTTCCCCCATGCTTCATACAAAGCGGTAGATTCTGGAGTATCAATTCCTAAATACCGTACTGAGAATGAAAATCCGTTACTATTAAACCAAGTTGTATCGCCATCAACAAATTTATTGACTGAAACTTCACCGATTCCATCTGCAATAAATTCTTTGTTTAAGTAATCAGAATCTTGCAGTTGTAAACTTGGATCTAAATCATAGACGTAATGAACATTCAAAGTAAGCGGTGTAGTATACACTTTTACCTCACTGCCTTTTAATACCATGTCGCCAGCAACTAAATCAGATCCATACATAACAAATTTGTCATAATCGGAATCACTATCAAAAGTTGATGATAAATCAAAATAGTATTTTACAGTGAGGTCAAGATTTTCCAGCGACGCCGTGATTTGTTCACGAGACATCCCGGTCAAATCCGGTAAAGCTATATTCGGATCCCCTGTCGTGGTTGTAGTTTGCACACAACCAACCAGAAGAAAGAAAACAGTAAAGAATAGTGAAACAAATAAAAATACTTTTTTTAACATTAATTTCAATCCTTTTTTTACCAGGTTAACTGATTCAACATAAAGTTAAGAGCTTCGGTAGGTGTATATTTGTTTGTATAAATATTTTGTAAACAATATCCGGCTTCAACACGAGCTGTTGCAGAACCAGCACTATGACCGCCAGCAGCGAATGCAGGGTCGTATTGATAATAAGTAGTTTGGTTATATGCAATGTTCGCAACCATTGATGAATATAGGTAATCCCATCTTTCATCGGTATCTAACCAAGTAACTTGTCCATCTGCAGCCCAGAAATCTTGAGCGATTCCTAAGAAGTCAGCATAAGTAATAGAGAATGTTTGTGTTAGTTTCAAAGGAACTTCTGAAGAATAAGCAGATAAACGAACTGGTAAGTACCCAGTGTTCATAGCCCATCTTGCAGTATTATCTGTTGATGTTAATAATTTAATAAATAACCAAGCATATAATTTTTCAGCACTAGTTGCGCTAGAGAAGATACCAATGTTTGGTCCTTGTTGAACTGCTGATAAAGCACCAGTTACTGTTACATCTGATGTGCCTGTATTAACAGTAAATGATTCATCATTTGCTTCAACGAATTGTGGAATTTGTAAGAAGTCTACATCAAAGATTCCAAGTTTTAAGCTAGATGCAGTGTAAGTGCTGTTAGGAATGTTGTAGTTAACGCCAGCAGTTGATCCAACAGACATACAAACATCACCGTAAATAAAGTTTGTTGATCCATAGCTTTGATCCCAAGCAACTGGAAGTACTACAGTATTATTTTGATATAAAGTATCTAGGTAACTTAACATATTCTTAGTTGTAGCGTTGTCGATTAGAATATTTCCTGAAGAATCAGTGTATCCTGCTTGCCATTGACGACTCATATTGATATATAAGTTTCCAGAAGAGTCAAAATTAAGTAAATATTGACATTTCATTGAAGTGGCATTCGTTCCTGAAGTATTAACCATTATGTCTCTTAACAATGCTAATTGAGTATAGTTAAGTGGAGTTTCATGTGATAAAAATCCATTATCGCTAATTGTGATTCCAGCAGCTCTAATTTCTGCAACATGAGCAGCAAGTACTGAACGGTTCACTGCCATTGTTTCAGTTGATTTAGAATAAGGCACAGAATAATAGTATCCGCCTTCATATTGATTGTTTTCGTCTAAATAAGATTGAACAAAGTCGTCTAGTCCAAGAGCTGTTGTTACTTGGTCGCCATAGATAGATGATGAAGCATTCGTAACTTCATATACTTTATCACTATAAATGTATTGGTCAAGAGATTCTACCGCACCTGCAGTAATATATCCTGCAAAATGATCTGGATAACCTAAAGCCATTGTTGGAACTTGACCAACTGAAATTCCTAAGTTGATTGAAGTTCTTAAAGTGTCATAATCACTTTGAGAAGTTGATGTAATTGTTACATTAGGATACATCGCTTCAAATTCAGCAATCATAGCATCTAATAATTCTGTTTTTCCTTGACCGTAAATATGCCAGAACGTAATTTCAACGTCTTCTTCTGGTAAATTTTCAAGTTGTTGAGTAGTAGTAACTGTTGTTGACTCTGTCGTACCAACATTAACACAACCAACTAATGCAAAAGTAAATAATACAGCTAACAAACTAAAAAGAATTTTTTTCATTTTTTCCTCCTATATATTATTTGTGTAAATCATTAACTTATAGTTACCAATTTAAAATTGGATTAACCCTTAATTCCACTTCTTGAAACACCTCGCATAATTTGTTTTCTAAATGTAAAGAACACAACTAATAAAGGTAATGTAACAAGTACTGCTGCCGCCATTTGTTGACCATAGTCAACACGTCCAGTAGACGTATCAGTGAATGCGCCACGTAAACCATTACTTACTAACCTGTATTTATCGTTCGCAGTTACAAGCGCCGGCCACATATAAGCACTCCACGCCCCCATTGAATTTAAAATAATGATTGTAACGATGGTAGGCATAGCCACCGGAATCATAATTCGAAGTAAATACTTGAAATCAGAAGTTCCGTCGACTTTTGCAGCGAAATATAGTTCATTTGGAATTTGTTTAAATGTTTGTCTTAAATAAAAGATATAGAAAACACTTACTAAAAATGGAACAGTCATTGCTAAAATCGCATCTGAGTATGATTGGTTAAAAATATCATACCAACCAAACTTATTAATCGTTAAGAAGTTTGTCAAAATAAAGATTTCACCAGGAACCATCATTGTTCCAAGTAAGATTGCAAATAATGCATCTCTACCTTTAAAATTTAATCTTGAAAATGCGAAAGCAGATAAAATCGTTGTAATTGTTGTACCAATTGTTGTTATAAAGGAAATAATAACTGTATTTCCCATATAGTTGAAGAATGGGAATAACATTTCACCTGCTCTAGGACCGCTTTGCACGGTCACAAATAAAGCAGTATAGTTTGATAATTTCCATTCACTTGGAGCTAGTGTTAAAATTGGTGGAATTTGTAAAACTTGTGTTTCGTTTTTCAGTGAAGTAAGAATCATCCAATAAAACGGTATTAAAATTGCAAGTGCAACCAAGATAAGAAATGCATAAATTAGAGTATTACTTGTAATGCGTTTAAATTTATAAACTTTTTCGTTTTTAACAAAAATGTCAGCCATCATCAACGCCTCCTAGTAATGAACTCTCTTGCGACTTACTACTCCTTGAATTAAGGAGAAGATTACTGTGATTACAAATAAAATAATCGCAGCCGCAGAGGCATAACTGATATATCCAATATCGGTATATCCACTTACATATCGATAAACGAATGCAACTATGGTCATCATGGAGTAAGGTTGAGCTCCCATTTGAGTACCAAACAAACCGATAATTGAATTATACGCTTTTAATGCGCCAATCATTGACGTAATCGAAATATACAAAATAAGTGGAGATAAAAGTGGGACAGTAATCCTTCTAAAAACAGTCCATTTTGATGCGGAGTCAATTTTAGCCGCATCATAATACTGTTTATCAATGTTTTGCATTCCACTTGTAAAAACTAATATTTTAAATGCAAGTCCGCTCCAAACCGTAAATACAAGAAGCGCGCCCATTTGTGCCCACCAACTTGAAGTACCGCCAATCCAGTTTACCGCATCTATTCCAAACCAACCAAGGATTACATTGAAGAGTCCGTAGTTTGTATGGAACATAAATGCGAATGCCATACCAATGGCAATTGCATTAGTGACATAAGGTAAGAAATAAATTGTTTGGAAAAAACCTTTTAACTTCGGAATGTTTTTTAAGGCAACCGAAATAAATAATGAAATAAAAATTGATACTGGTACTGATATAAAAGCAATAACAAATGTATTTTTTAAAGAATCTAGAAATAATTGGTTTTTAATGACGAATACAAAGTTCATCAGTGTAAATCCCGAAGCTTGTCCAGCGCCACCATTTGCTAATGGTTGATAATCTTTGTATATAGAAATGATAAAAGCATTAACTAAAGGGTAAAATGTAAATAATCCCATCAATAGAAGGAGCGGAGCTAAATAAAGCCAGGCTTTTAAATTATTTTTTGTTTCCATAATGATTAAAGAACGCTTCCGGAAGCATCAAACAGATACATTTTTCCAGGTTTTACTTTGAAATAAACATCATGTCCAACGCCAATTTTATAATCCGAATCAACAATCGCTTTAAATGTTTTCTTATCTAACAAGCCGCCTTCATTTCCGGGAATTTCAATAATTAATGTGGTATCACGACCAATGGTTTCTACTAAGTCAATCACAAAATGAAAATTGGATTCTTTCTTTGTATCAACGATAAACCCTTCAGGACGAATACCAATTGTTACTTTTTGGTCTTCTAGTTTAGTATCGCCAACTTTCATTGAGTTAATTAATATTTCTTTATTCTTTATTTCACCATCAAAAATATTAATTTGTGGACTTCCTAAAAATTTTGCAACAAATAAATTTATTGGAAAATTATAAACATATTGTGGCTCTCCCATTTGTTGAATAACGCCGTCTTTCATAACAACAATTTCATCAGAAATAGACATTGCTTCTTCTTGGTCATGGGTTACGAATACGGTTGTTATTTGAGTTTCTCTTTGAATACGCTTGATTTCTTCTCTCGTTTGTAAACGAAGTCTTGCATCTAAATTCGATAATGGTTCATCAAGTAATAAAACTCTTGGCTTTTTTACAAGCGCTCTAGCGATTGCAACACGTTGTTGTTGACCACCAGATAATTCTTTTGGTTTACGGTCTAACATTTCTTGCAAGCCTACTAATTCAGCAATTTCGACTGTTCTTCTAATCGCTTCCTCTTTTTCAACCTTTAAGTTTTGAAGTGGAAATAAAATATTTTCACGAACTGTCATATGAGGGTATAATGCATAGTTTTGGAAAACTAATCCAATTCCTCTTTTTTCTGGTGGAGTTTCCGTTACTTCTTCATCTCCAAAGAAAATTTCGCCTTCATTTTGTCTTAATAATCCGGCAATCAAATAAAGCGTTGTGGATTTTCCACAGCCTGATGGTCCTAATAAACCAATCAATTTTCCGGACGGAATTTTCAAATCAACGTGATCGACCGCACGGACTTCTTTTTTGTTTTTGCTTGTAAAAATTTTGGTTAAGTTAGTCATTCTGATTTCCATATTATGTTTCTCCTATAAATTTGAAATTTATTAATTTTGTTATACAAGAAAATTTGGTTTTTTTCTCTCTAAAATAAGTAAAATTTACGTAAAGAGTTATCAATAGATAAAACGATTATTTAGTAGAGAAAAAAAAAGAGTAGCCTTTTTTAAAGGTTATTCGCTCTTGATTTTAGAAAATGAACATGTTTACGCTAAAAAGACTCGCATATCCAATAAGGCCGGATAAGAGATCCGTTTTCGTATAAACGTAATATACCGCACCACCGATGATGGCTAAAATGATGAATAGAACGATGAATTTTTTCATAAAAACAAATAGTCCTATAACTACAAAAATTGCAATTACTAATAAAACTACACCTTGCATCCAAAATTCTAGGTCATTAAAAATAGCCATTAAACTATTAATGTAAGGTTCGACAAAGTCACTTACAATTTGTAAAATATTCGACATTTTTTTTCTCCCTTATTTTTTACAGGTTTATATAAGATTATTATACCACATTTCTTGAAAACAAAAAGAGTATTTTTGGGTTTTTTAAAAAACCCTTCGATTTTCAATTGCTTTTACAAGCGTCAAATCATCCGCATATTCTAGGTTAGAACCAACAGGTACTCCGTACCCAATTCTCGTTACTAAAATATCCGTATTTTGAAGAACTCTTTTGATATATAACGCCGTTGCTTCACCTTCTTGTGTAGCGGAAGTTGCGATAATAATTTCTTTTATCTCTTGATTTTCTAGCCTTGTCCAAAGTGTGAAAAGGTTCAGTTCATTGGGACCAATTCCATTGATTGGGGATAACGCACCATTCAAAACATGATAAAGCCCCTTAAATGTCCCTGATTTTTCGATTGTAAAAACATCTTTAGACGATTCGACAATCATTACTTTTGAACCGTCTCTTTGGTGATCTGCGCAAATTTCACAGATTTCTAAATCCGTAAAATGTCCACAGACTTTGCATGGATTGATTTTTGATTTTGCATCAAGCAATGTTTGAGCGAATAATTCGACTGTTTCTTTTGATAATTGATTGACAGTAAACATTGCGTAACGCTCTGCGGTTTTTCTGCCAATTCCTGGATATTTCATCCATTCAACAATCAAATCTTCTAATGATTTTGGATATTGCATTAGAACATACCTGGTATTTTCATTCCTTGAGTTAACGACCCAAGCGTTTCTTCTAGTTCTTTATCCACTCTTTTAAATGCATCATTAAATGCAACAACAATCATATCTTGTAACATATCGATATCAGAAATATCGAATTCGTCTTTTTTGATTTCTACTGAGACTACTTCTTTTGTCCCTTTGACTGCGACTTTAACAATAGAGCCGCCTGCTTGTCCATAAAAAGTTGATGCATTAATTTCAGCTTGTGCTTTTTTTAGGTCTTCTTGCATTTTTTGAATCTTTTTAATCATTTGTGGGTTAATCATATATCTTCACCTCTTTTATTTTTTGACAGATACAATGTTTCCAAATAGATTTATAGCATCACTAACTATTTTCTTATCTTGTTCAGTCTTTTCTTCTTGGATTTCTTCTTTTGATACGTCTTTTAACTCAGGACATACAATTGGAGAAAGTTTAATTTTTCGTTTCCCTTGTCGCCATAAAGAAGCAAATTCAGCCGTAATTTCATCAAAAACTGAGTTGGGTAACGCTATATAATCCATTTCCCGATGAAATGCATTCTCTAATACATCTTGTACGATTTTTTTACTTGAAGGTTTCATTAGTTTATTACATGGTCCGGCACTAGAAAATGTAATAATGATTTTATCTTTAGAACTAGCTACTAGTGTAGAACTTTCAAGAATCATCGCAAATTGGTTTAAGAGTCCTGATGCATTATTTCTAATAAGATTATGCCAGTTTTCTATTAAATGAATTTTATCTTCTCTATCTCCATTATTGAGTATTTCTTCAACCATTTCGATTTTATAAGTGTTTTGAATATTTTCGCACAGCTCTTTTTGAACATCTGCCGTTGTATAAGTCTCTTCTTTTTTTGTTTCCACAAGAGGAGTAGATTCATTAAATAAACTTTGTGTTATAAGTTCAACCTCTTCTTCTGTTTCATCGGTTTCTTCTACAACCTCAATAATCATTTCTTTTTCAACTATTTGTGGTTTGCGGTTTTCAAGATCTGCGACTCTTTTTTCTAGTTTCTCAATGGTATCAAGCAGTAACACTTCACTGTTTTGTTCGATATCAGTCATTTTAATAAAGGCTAGTTCTAAGTATAATTTAGGATTATTGCTCCATTTGATGTCATTTAAAGTTTTATTTAGCAATTCAATATAGAAAAAAATTCGTTGGTTACTCATCGATTTTGACAAACTAACAAAATTTTCATTTGCGAAAAGACTACTAGATGATTCTGTAACCCCAACGTTCTTGAACATTAAGATATCGCGGTAAAATTCGAGTAGATTCGATGCTATTTTTTGAACTTCTTTTCCTTCCACAATCAAACCATTCATCGCTTCAATCGCTTTTGTTGAATTGAGTTCTAAAATTGATTCTACCATTTCCATTTGTTTTTGGTAGGAAACAGCTCCACAAATTTGATTTACATCGTCAAGAGAAATATGTTCTGGACTATAAGCATTTGATTGATCTAACAATCCAATGGCATCACGAAGTCCACCTTCTGCATAAATAGCAATCTGCTCGATAGCATCTTTATCAATATTAATTTCTTCTTTTTTAATGATTTCATCTAGTTTACCAATAATATCTTTAGGTGTAATTGCTTTAAAATCAAATTGTTGGCATCTAGAATGAATTGTTAGGGGAATTTTTTGTGGTTCAGTCGTACATAAAATAAAGATAACATGTGCGGGTGGTTCTTCTAATGTTTTTAATAACGCATTAAAAGCGCCAGTTGAAAGCATATGCACTTCATCGATAATATAAACTTTAAATTTTACATATCCTGGTAAATACTTAACTTTATCACGAATTTCGCGAATTTCATCTACACCATTATTACTAGCTGCGTCAATTTCAATAACATCACTTATACTGCCATCTTGAATTCCCAAACAAGCTGCACACTCATTACATGGATTATCAATTGGTGCTTTTTCACAATTAATTGCTTTTGCGAAGATTTTTGCGATAGATGTTTTTCCCGTTCCACGTGGACCGCTAAATAAATACGCGTGCTGAACTTTACCATTTTTAAGGGCATTTTGAAGAGTAGTTGTAATATGTTTTTGCCCAGCAACTTCATGAAAATCATTTGGCCGGTATGTTCTGTATAACGCTCTATAGCTCATAATTCATCGCCTTTCTTCTAATAGTTTTTTTACAAACTCATCCTCAGGATTGATAAAAACTTCACCTTCAAATGCATTTAGCAATATATAATCATTATCTTTTACGTGTTCAAAAATGTTACTGATAATCATTCCTGGAATATCTTTTGTTCTTGCAATCATACCAGAGTGCTGATTATAAGACCCTTCCTCAGATATAAAACCTGCTACATTATCTTTATCACAATTAAAAAAGATACTTGGTTTCATTTTTTTCATTACGAGAATTCTTGGCTCGTCGAAAGTACAAACAACTTCGTATTCTTTATCTAAAATACTCGACAATACTCTGTCAGTCGCATCTTCAATATCTACAATCCGATTCCTAAGATATTCGTTGGGGTGTTTTTTAAATAACGAAATTGCCTCTTGAGTGGATTGTTTATATGCTTCATATGCGCTGAATCCTTCTTGAATTTTCGCTTTTGCTTTATCTAAAATCATTGAATCATTCATCATTAATTTATGCGCTTCGAAAATAACAGAAATTCTATCAGAATAAATCCTGTGGGCTGATTGAATTTGCTCTTCGATTCTTTTTGTTGATTCAACTAACGCTTTATTCAATACTTCTAATTGATTAGGATGCTCAATAACACTCGAATCAATGGCTTCATCGTTACACAAAATATATATTTTTCCGAACGCAATCCCTGGATTAACGACAAGTCCTAAACACTTCTGCATGGTTTCACATCGCCCCTCTATTATACCTGATTTTAGCGTTTTTTTAAACCGCTATTTCTGATTCTCTTCTAATTTTTCTTTTACAAATTCGATCACATATTTTAAAGCTCTTGCTTCAAGCGTATCATCTTTAAATTTTTTGTCAATTTTATCTAAAGTATATAATTCGGTTTCACCGTTTTTATAGATTTCATAAGCATTTTTAACTTGAGTTTGAAATCTCTCGTTAATTTGAAGTTTCCTGAAATCTTCAATGATAAACTTTTTTGAATCTCTCATTCTTTGAGCGATTGCCTCTAAGAATAATGCCTCATAGTCAATCTTCTTTCTTCTGTTTGATATTTTGTATAAAAATACATCTCCAACATAGTAAATTAAAGTAAAGAAGAATGGTAAAAACCAAAGACTAAGCATATCTTTGATAACTACCTCGCCTTTAAAATACAGATAAACTGAATACGCCAAAATAATTAAAGCTGAAAAAACAAAAATTAATAGATAGAACTTAAATGGTTTTTTGTATGCTTTCATATGTCATCACCTAAAAGTATTATACAATAAAATCCTTGTTTTATGGTAAAATATTTACGGTGATAATATGATATTTGATACAATTGTTGGTATTTCCACAAAACTCGGAGAGAGTGCTGTTAGTGTAGTTAGAATATCCGGCGAAGATTCGATTTCAATTGCAGACAAAATTTTTAGAGGAAAAGATTTGAAAAGCGTCCAAAGCCATAGTACTCATTACGGCACCATTGTTGATGGTGATGAAATGATTGATGAAGTTATGGTCACAATCTTTTTAAATCCTAGGTCTTTTACGACCGAAGACACTGTTGAGATTACTTGTCATGGTGGGTATTTAATTGCGAATGAAATCGTTAAATTACTGTTAATAAACGGTGCCAGATTGGCTACAAACGGTGAATTCACAAGAAGAGCATATCTAAATGGTCGAATTGATTTGACAAAAGCCGAAAGTATTATGGATATGATCTCTGCAAAAACAAGAACACAGTTACAAGTCGCAACGTTTGCTTTAAAAGGCGATATTTTTTCTCTTGTGAAAGATTTACAAGACGACCTTCTAAATATCATTGCTCAAATTGAGGTTAATATTGATTACCCAGAATATGACGATGCCATTGTTATTACCAAAGAAATTATCAAACCCAAAATCGAAGAGTTATTGGCGAAAATTAATACCACCATCAAGCATTCAAGCACAGGTAAAATAATCCGCGAAGGCATAAAGACCGTCATTATCGGAAGGCCTAATGTTGGCAAATCAAGTTTGCTAAATTCCCTTTTAAAAGAAGATAAAGCTATTGTTACTGAAATCTCTGGAACTACAAGAGATTTAATTGAAGCAGAACTGAACTTAAGTGGCATTATTTTGAAACTAATTGATACAGCTGGTATCAGAGAAACTGAAGATATTGTTGAAAAAATAGGAATCGAAAAAACCAAAAAAGCAATTGAAGAAGCGGCTTTAGTTCTTCTTGTTCTCGATCAAAGCCAGTCTTTAACAATCTTAGATAAGGAACTACTTGATCTTACCAAATCGAAACCTAGAATACTAATTGGAAATAAAATGGATTTAGGAAAGATAATCGACATTCAAGGCGAATCTATTATTCCGATTTCAGCCAAAGACAAAGTAGGTCTTGAGTTAATTGAAAATGAAGTTAAAAAATTATTTATCGATGAATCTTTAATTGATAATCACGAAACTATTTTATCTAATACAAGGCACATATCTAAACTAGAAGAAACAAAAAAGAATTTAGAAGATGCATTGCAAGCAACCCTTGAATTATTACCGGTTGACATGATTGAGATTGATTTAAAGAATGCATGGCATAATCTAGGCGAAATTACTGGTGATATCGCAAGTGACACTTTAATTCAAACTCTATTTTCAAGGTTTTGTTTAGGTAAATAATGTTTCACGTGAAACTTCGAATAAAACAAAAGCACGAGTCGTCATTTACTCGTGCTTTTCTCACATTATCGACAAAATAAAGTTATATACTATTCATAATCATCTAAAAAAGAAACCTTTTTATCTTCATCATAATATCCTAAAATGCTATTGATATTCACGTTTTGGGCAGATCTAAAGATATTTATATCAGTGTTCACATATTTTTTTCTCATCAATTCAACCAAATCTTTCATTTCTTTTCTTTTGGAGTCTAATTGGCAACTGGCAACTTTACATCCACAATTCATTGTTTTAATTAGATGATAGTTCATAAATCTGATTACGTCTTTTTCTTTCACTAAATATAGCGGTCTTATCAATTCAACGCCATCATAATTCTCCGATTTCACTTTCGGTAACATTGTTTTATAAGAACCTGCATAAAAAATATTTAATAAGGTCGTTTCAATTACATCATCAAAATGATGTCCAAGCGCAAGCTTATTACAACCCAGTTCTTTTGCGACTTTATATAAGAAGCCCCTTCTCATTCTTGCACATAAAAAGCAAGGAGACTCTGGAGACATCCCTTCCGCAATTTCAAATATTCTCGATGGCTTCACAATCACTTCAATTCCGAGTTTTTCGCAATTTTCAAGATGGGCTTTCGTATGTTCTTCTAAGAAACCAGGGTCCATCGTGATAAACACCACCTCAAAATCAACACCAGAATGTTTTTGCCAAGTTTGAAACAACTTTGCAAGTAACAATGAGTCTTTTCCACCACTTAGCGCAACAGCAATTTTATCTCCTTGCTTCACTAATTTATAATCATCTATTGCTTGCATAAATTTCGAATATATCGGGCCTTTAAATCTTTTCATTAAACTTCTTTCAATGGCTTGTTGGTAAGTAAATTCTCTCATGGGTTCACCTCATATATAATGATATTATACACATAATATTGTGTTTTGTAAATAGAACGGAGATTTGAAATAATTGGAAATAATTAGAAATAATCCTTGATTAATGGAAAATATAGTGATATAATTATTAATAGTTAGAAATCGTATTATAATGGAGGTTGAGGTTATGACAAATTTTATATGGGCTTCAAAAAAACCACTAGATGATATTGCAACACTGTATGAAGCAAACATTACTTTGAACAAATCCGCAACAAGTTATTTTGAAAATGCTTATGTGGTTTTGCTTGGACTAGATGTGGAAAATAAACTCATCGCTGTAAAGCCGGTCACAAAAGATGAAGTTAGTCTTGGTTTTATTCCCGATGAACAACAACACAATATCACTGTGAAATCTAGTTATTCAAGAATTTGTAATAAATTATTTTTAAAAGAAGTATCCGACTTGATGAGTCTTGACTTTGAAGCATCTCAAGCTTACAAATTCAAAGCTGAGTGGAACAAAAAGGACAATGCACTAGTAATTGACCTTAAGAATAGAGAGGTGTAGATATATGTTTCTAATTGCAAATGATACAACTATGTTATTAATTTGGTTTGGAATCATTATCATTGCTGCGGTGATTGAAGCATCCACAATGAATTTATCTAGTATTTGGTTTTCCGCAGGTGGTGTTGTCAGTTTAATTATTGCGGCAATATGGCCAGGATCAGTTTTCATTCAAATTGTTGTCTTTCTTGTTGTATCATCTTTATTATTGTTTGAAGTTAGGCCTACTTTCAAAAACTACTTACAAAAAAATGATATTAAAACAAACTCAGACAAACTAATTGGAAAAATAGCTATTTGTTCAAAAGCTTTCGCAAACGGTGAACGTGGAGAAGTAAAAATTGAAGGCAAAATTTGGACTGCTATCTCAAACGAAGAAATTAAATTAAATGACAAAGTCGAAGTTCTTTCTATTGAAGGTGTTAAACTTGTGGTTAGGAAGCCAGAATGAATGCAGGCTTTTTAAAACGGGCCTTTTCATCGCTTGTTGACATCATTGTTGTACTTTCTATCGTTTATGTATCTTTCTCACTAATAGGCAAAAACGCATTACAAAATAAAATTCCAAATTTTAATGAAATTAACACTGCATATCAAGAAATCGCAACTGCTTACCAAGCTGATTATGCTACTGCTGAAGATGAATATTCTGCTCTCAAAGTGCTTGCTGATGGTAATGATGCATTAGAAACCGAAGCAGCCGCACTGTATGCAGATCGAATTGCAACAATCAATGCGCAAAATTTAGTTGATATCGAACCATATAACCGGCCATTAACAACTTATTATATGAATGTAATTTTATATCATGTGATTGGTTTCTTAATATTAATGTCTGTGTATACAGTTGCTCTTAGCGGAAAAACTTTAGGTCGTACGATTTCAAGAACTAAACTTGAAGGTTCGGTAAACCCAATCTCTATATTCCTTCACGACATCATACTAAAATATTTCTTTATTTTACTATCGTTCTTCTATAGTCCATACATTGCAATTGTGTTACTTATTGTATCGCTTATCATCGATATGATCTTAATTAATTTCACAAAGAACAAATCAACGCTACGTGATACACTTTTAAAAATCACTGTTTCAAAATCTAATTATTGGAAATAATCTGTATTTGAAAGTCTGTTTTAAATAAATCTACTATTATTTAGTAAAAAACATCTTACTAGGTAGAACTCATAAAAAATAAAATTAAAAAATAAAATTTTAAAGGAGGAAACAAAATGTTACAACCATTATTTTTAAGTGCTACTGGCTGGATTTTCGTAGGTGCGCTCGTTGTTGTTATCTTATTGTACTTAAGTTCAAGAGTTAAAGTCGTTCCTCAAGCTACAGAATATGTAATTGAAAAACTAGGTAAATATTATACGACTTGGAAATCTGGTATTCACTTCTTAGTTCCATTCTTCGATCGTATTCGCAGAACTTACAATGCAAGAGGTCACGTAGTTGATTTTATTAACCTAAAAGAGCAAGTCTTAGATTTTGCCCCTCAAGCTGTTATTACAAAAGATAATGTTACAATGCAAATTGATACTGTTGTCTTTTTACAAATTACTGATTCAAAACAATACATCTATGGTGCCGAAAATCCAGGAATGTTAATTGAACAATTAACAGCTACTACACTTCGTAATATTATCGGTGAATTAGAACTTGACCAAACATTGACAAGCCGCGATTTGATTAATGAGAGAATGAGAATCATTCTTGATGAAGCTACCGACCCATGGGGAATCAAAATCAACCGCGTTGAGTTAAAAAATATTATTCCACCAAAAGAAATCCGTGAAGCAATGGAAAAACAAATGCGTGCAGAACGTGAACGTCGTGAATCCATTTTAATTGCTGAAGGAAAAAAAGCTGCTAACGTACTTGAAGCTGAAGGTGAAAAAGCCGCTGCCATCTTAAGAGCTGAAGCAAAAAAAGAAGCTGCTATTCGCGAAGCTGAAGGTAAGGCTGAAGCCATTCTAAAAGTGCAGGAAGCTACCGCAAGAGGTATTGAACTAATTAAACTTGCTAAAGCTGATCAAGCATTCTTAACTCTTGAAGCTTACAAAGCAATGGAAAAAATTGCTGATGGCCAAGCAACAAAAATCATCATTCCATCTGACATGCAAGGCATCGTCGGCATGGCATCCGGTTTAGTTGAGTCCTTAAAAGACGTAGCTAAAAAATAATAATCAATATTAATATAAAAGTCGAGAATTTATCTCGACTTTTATTATTTTGTAATCGTAAATTCCTCTAAAATATAAACACCCGTTGGAACAATTGCTAAAGCGTAATCTTTTGATACCCCATATGAAACAACATGAATCGAGTCGGCTGTAACTGTGATAAATGGAATGACAGGATTTTCATCTAAGAATTTATAATTCACTTGAATGCCAGAAGATTTATCTCCTCCATAAAATTTGGTTGAAACCGTATTCCCTGTTACATAAGTTACTCCTATTGAACTCGCATAATGATTAAAATTATTATTTAAAACTGCGCTATCAATCAGCGTAATCAAGCCTTTTGAATATAAATTTGAGGTTTGAAAAGGAACCATTGCATTTTCTAAATAAACGGATCTTGAATATTGATGATCATGCCCTGATAAGACCAAATCAACATTAAATTCATCAAAAATTGGAATCAGGTTATCTCGAACACTAGCTGAATCATATGACAATCCATATGGCCCGCGATGAAGTAATACAATCGTCCAAGTTAAATCATTGCTTTCTAAGTCATTTTGAATCCATGATTTTAATATTTCAACATTTGAATGGTCATATGCTGTACAAGCAGTTGATCCATCGCAAAACATTTCTGTGTCGATTGCGATAAAATGTGCATTACCATAATTAAAACTATATGTTTTGCCATCATCAAAATTTGAACTTCTCATATCGCCTTCAAGTTCATCAAAAGCATCATATACCGGACCATTATTTGGTAAGTTTAGATACCCATCAAACTCTAAATTATTCACAACATCCGTTCCAATTCCATTTACCTCATGATTTCCAATAGTTGCGATTAAAGGCTTTTCTGTAATATAAAAAGCTGAATATTGATAAAACCAATCCCATTCGCTCTTAATATCAGCATCATCCACAAAATCCCCAGGTGACATCACAAAATCAAAGTCTGCTTGACTGTATTCTAATACATTTAAAACACTATAAGCATATGCCATATACCCAATTTCAGCATTTTCTTGTGGATCAGCAAGATACATAAAAGTAAATGAATCACCGGTATTGCTTGGCATTGTAAAATGATAAATATCACTGACTTCTGATGCATCTTCATTTGAAACGCGGTAAGAATAAGACTCACCTTGTTCAAGACCAGACATTTCAGCTTCAAACAAATATACTACTTTTTTGCCTACAGTCGTTGTTTTTTTCGTCGCATCAACTTTTGTAAATGTAGTTATACCATCTTTAGCATATTCAACATAAGCGTTTGTTTCTGAGGACATCTTAAAATTAATCCCCACAGATGTTTCAGGCGTTTCTGTGATAAACAATCCGATATCAAGTGGATTATCTAAAGCTGTAACAATATCAGATATTGCTAATGGCTCAGTAGTTGTTGATACAGTTGTCGTTGTCTTTTGACAAGCTATCAAAACTGAAGACATTAAGAAAATTATAAAGAGTAAAGTGATTTTTTTCAAATTTAGCACAGCCTTTCTTAAATTCAAAGTGTATTTCCAATATAGCTTAATCGGCGCAAAAATGCAAGAAAAAACTGATTAGAGCCTTTATAGATACTAACTCTATTATCAATAGTAATTTATTTGTATAATAAAGAGAAAAAGCAAGACGAATCTTGCTTTTTAAAATTCACAATTTTTAGGAGTTCTTGGAAATGGAATAACATCTCTAATATTATCTACTCCAGTTACATACATAATCATTCTTTCGAGCCCTAAACCAAAACCTGCATGTGGACATCCACCATATTTGCGTAAGTCTAAGTACCACCATAATTCTGACTCATTGACATGCATATCTCTCATTCTAGCTTGTAAGACGTCAAGGCGTTCTTCTCTTTGCGAGCCACCAATTAATTCGCCAGATCCAGGAACAAGTAAGTCCATTGCTGCAACAGTTTTTCCATCATCATTTAAACGCATATAAAATGCTTTAATTTCTTTTGGCCAATCAATGACAAATACAGGGCCATCAAAATGTTTTGTTAAAAATTTTTCGTGTTCTGTCGCTAAATCTTCTCCAAACTCTGGCGTATTTTCAAATGATTGTAAACTATCTTTTAAAATTTGAATTGCATCATGATGAGTAACAATTTTAAATCTAGATGCAACAACTTTTTCAAGTTTTTCTTTTAATCCTTTTTCCACAAACTGTGTAAAGAATGTAACTTCTTCAGGACATTCTGTTAGAACTGCCTTTATTACATACTTAACCATATCTTCTGCAAGCAACATATCTTTGGCTAAATCTGCAAAAGCAATTTCTGGTTCTATCATCCAAAACTCAGATGCATGTCTTTGTGTATTTGAGTTTTCAGCCCTAAATGTTGGCCCAAAAGTATATACATTACGAAAAGCTAGCGCATATGCTTCAGCTTGAAGTTGACCAGATACAGTAAGATTTGTACTCTTACCAAAAAAATCTTTACTTGTATCGATATCTTTAACATTGTTTTTTAATAAATCTTGAAAATCAAGGGTTGTGACCTTGAACATTTCCCCAGCGCCTTCAGCATCTGATCCAGTCACGATTGGCGCATGAAAATAAACAAAGTTGCGCTCTTGAAAAAATCTATGAATCGCATAGGATACGACAGATCGAACACGAAAAACAGCACTAAATAAGTTCGTTCTCATACGAAGATGGGCATTTTCTCTTAAAAATTCACGAGTATGCCTTTTAGGCTGTATTGGATAACTTTCTAAACTATCCCCAACAAGTACAAGTGTATCTGCTTTTATTTCAAATGGTTGTTTTAAATCTGGCGTTAAAATAATGATTCCTTTAACTTGAACGCTTGACCCGACTCTATATTTTTGAGCTTCTTTAAAATTTTCAAGTTTTGTTTCTTCGTATACAACTTGGATTGTCTCAAAAAAAGTGCCATCATTTAAATCGATAAATCCAAACTCTTTTTGCGCGCGATTATTTCTTACCCAACCCGATACTTGAACATTTTTTCCGGATAAAGATTGATACTGTTGATATAATTCTTTTACTGTTAATTCCATAAAAATCTCCTTTCAATCTGCCTAAAAAAACAAAAATCGCCCTTAAATTAAGGACGATGTCAACCGTGGTGCCACCTTATTTCTGGACTTGCCAGCGCTTAAGAATCTTTAACGCAGATTTGCGGACAGGTCTACTTAATTCTTCTGTCTCTCCCGGTGTTCTTCAAGTGTCATGTTTATAAGGCTTCCACCGTCCCTTAATCGCTATCAAAGTGATGCCACTTTACTCATCCGTTCCCTGATTTAGATATATTATATCATACATTTATAATTTGTAAATATGTCTACTTATAATATTGACAAATGCAAAAAAATCAATTATAATTACGTTGTCTAAATTATACAACGATTATGGAGGGCTTATGGAAACTACAATCAATCTATTAATGAAACTGAATTTTTCTCGCAACGAGGCGGGGGTATACTATTACCTTTTAGAAAACCCCGGAATGACCGTATATCAAATTGCTAAAGATTTAAATTTAAGTCGTTCAAGTATCTATCCTATTGTCGAAAAGTTATATCTCGAAGGCGCTTTGCTGCTAGAAAATAAAGATAAAGATTTATACTACGCCGAAGATCCATCGGCTTTGTTAAAAAACTTATCTGTTGGCTATGAAGAAAATATCAAAATAGTTAAGAAAGCATTAAAACAGGTTTCTAAGAAAACAGAAAGAGAAACCTATTTAAATTTTGTGAGTTATAATGCAATGATTTCAAAAGCAAAGACGATGTTGCTAGAAGCAAAAAAAGAAGTCTATATAAACACGGATCTTGATTGCTCAGTTTTTGATGATGAATTTAAAGTATTAGAAGACAAGAAAGTTCGTATCATCTATTTCTCATTCAAAAAATCAAATTATAATAGAGCTAATGTTGAAATATATTCACATGGTTATGAGTTTTCTGAGCCAAACCGGTTAATGCTCGTTGTAGATTATGAATTTGTTCTAGTTGGAAACATTAATTTACTTAGAGATGAATGGCTAGGGACTTTTACAAATAACCCACTGATGGTAAGAATCATCTCAGAACATATTCATCATGATATCTATTTATTAAAAATAAAACAAAAATTAGGAACCAATTTATTCGAAATGCATCCGGATATATTCCTTGGAACCATTAATGAGAAAGGAATTAACGATGGAGAGGAAACTAACAAAAACTAATTATTTAAAATATATCCTCGCCATCGCATTACCAATCTCAATTCAGTCTTTGTTTCAATCTTCACTTAGTGTTATAGATCAAATCATGGTTGGTTCATTAGGTGAAATAAATATTGCCTCTATTGGGTTAGCTGGAAAATTCCCTACTGTGTTCTTTTTTACTGTTGGATCAATCTCAGTAGGAGCATCTATCTTAATAAGTCAGTACCGTGGGAAAAACGACAAGACAAGTATATCAAAAGCATTTATGCTATGTTTTAAATGGGGACTTATATTAACTGGTATTTTCTTCGGTTTATCGTACTTTTTTAGCAATTCTCTAATGAGTCTTTTTACAAATGATCCGTCTGTTACCCTTGTTGGTGGTAACTATTTGAAAATCATCACTTTAGGATTCCTTCCTGGATTTGTTACGACAATGATGTCTGCTTTATTAAGAAATACCGGCAAAGCTAAACTGCCAATGTTCGCCTCAATTGGGGCTGTTATACTCAATACATTGTTAAACTATCTTTTGATTTTTGGAAACTTTGGTTTTCCTGAATTAGGGGTAAAAGGGGCCGCAATTGCGACCACCATTGCAAGACTAATTGAATTTTCCATTGTTCTTATTTTCTTTATTAAGCATCAGTTAAAAGATGAGTATAAAATTAATTTGCTAGCAAAAAGTGACTCCGTGCTAATGAAAACAGCGTTTTTTGTCACACTTCCTATTTTTTTAAGTGAACTCGCTTGGAGTTTAGGAGAAGCTGTATATGGAATTATATATGGCCATATTGGTACAAATGAGACTGCAGCAATGACTTTAATCGGTCCGGTAATAATTTTGAGTATCGGATTATTTGCTGGAGTTAGTCAGGCCGCTTCAATTCTTGTTGGAAACCAGTTAGGAAAAAGTGATTATGATATGGGTGTTTTTTTAGGCCATAAATCAATTAAAATTGGGCTAATAGGAACTATTATTATTGGTGCTTTGGTTATTATATTTTCATCAATTTATCCAAATATATATAGCGTAGAAGCATCCACAAAAACAACAACTTCGGCTCTCCTTATTATGTTTGCCCTCGTGTTATGGATAAAAGTATCTAACATGATTTTAGGGGGGATTTTAAAATCAGGAGGCAAAACCAAGTATGTATTTTTGATGGATCTATTAGGAACGTGGGTGATTGGTATTCCGCTTGGCGTTATCAGTGCGTTTGTATTTGATTTAAACATTGCCTGGGTTTACTTACTTATCTCATTTGAAGAGTTTGTAAGACTAATCATCGGATACCGGATTTTCAAATCTCGAATTTGGATTCAGACACTATAAAAAAA
>JAQUZN010000134.1 GCA_028691315.1 Candidatus Izemoplasmatales bacterium
AAAGCAATTAAAACAGCAATTTTAAAGCCTTTTGTTATTATTACTGGCGGGCCAGGAACAGGCAAAACAACCATAATCAATGGTATTGTTAAAATATATAAAATGTTGACAAATCCAAGTGTGAATATTTTGCTTGCAGCTCCAACAGGCAAAGCAGCTAAACGGTTAAAGGAAGCTACTTCTTTAGACGCAACAACGATTCATCGGTTGTTAGGTTACGATTACGAAGGTAATTTTAATGCCAATGAACATAACCCGTTAGTTGCAGATTTAATTATTATTGATGAAGCATCTATGTTGGATATTGTTCTTGCAAAGCATCTTTTCGAATCAATCTCATTAAAAACAAAGATTGTGATTGTAGGAGATGATAATCAACTACCCTCTGTAGGACCAGGACAAGTTCTATTTGATTTTCTAGATAGTGATTTGTTTGATACTGTAAGACTTCAAAAAATCCACCGACAAGCTAGTGATTCATCTATTATCTCATTAGCGTATGACGTGTTAAACCAGCACGTCTCTGAAAACCTAAGTAGTTATAACAGTGATCGGAAATTCATTAGAGCAAATGAAGGTGCGGTCGCAGATACCATTATTCAGGTAATCGATGAATCGTTACAACAAGGATATAGTTTATTAAACGACATTCAAGTCCTCATACCAATATATAAAGGAATGAATGGGATAGACAGAATAAATCAACTAATTCAAGAACGTTTTAATAAACATCATCAAGCGCATAAAATCTCTTATAAAGAAAAAACATTCTATTTTCAGGATAAAGTTTTGCAACTAGCAAATCAGCCTGAAGATGGAGTTATGAATGGTGATATTGGGGTTGTTTCAAGTATAATCGAAGACAAAGAAATTCATGTTGATTTTTCTGGAAATATTGTGAAATATAATGTAAAAGATTTCGATAATTTAACATTAGCCTATGCCATAAGTATCCATAAATCTCAAGGATCTGAATTTAAAATAGTAATTATGCCACTGGTAAGAAGTTATACGATAATGCTAAAACGCAAACTTCTATATACAGCAATCACGAGGGCAAAAGAACAGCTGATTATGATTGGCGATTATTATGCTTTGCGAAATGGTGTAGTTTCAATTGAAAACCCTAGAAAGACCAGATTAAAGGCTTTCTTATTGGAAACTCAAAATAAAGAAAAGATAAAATCATTTACAATTGAAGATTTTATGTAATGAAATAAAACGATTGCAAAATAAATTTAAATGTTGTATAATTTTTACAAATCGATGAGAAAGACAAGTAAGATATTCCTATTGAAAAAGAGAGTTTGGGATTAGGTGAAACCAAAACATTAGGGACAATTTGAAGCTCCTTTCAAGAGATGTTAAAAACATCCGCATTTCTGCGTTATGGAAATTAAGTGCTAGGAAACTAGAACAAAGGTGGTACCGCGATTAATCGTCCTTTATTTATGAAGGATGATTTTCTTTTTTTTGAGGAGGATATACATGAAATATTTAACTGGAAATCAAATTAGGCAAATGTGGCTCGACTTTTTTAAAGAAAAAGGTCACTCGGTTGAAAAAGGAGCATCTCTCGTTCCAAATGATGATCCAACATTATTATGGATGAATGCCGGTGTTGCTGCCCTCAAAAAGTATTTTGATGGATCGATTGTGCCAAAGAACCCAAGAATTGTCAACGCTCAAAAATGTATTCGTACAAATGATATTGATAATGTTGGAAAAACCGCAAGACATCATACTTTTTTTGAAATGTTAGGTAATTTTTCGATTGGGGATTATTTTCGAAAAGATGCTGTATACTGGGCATATGAATTACTAACAGATCCGAAATGGTTTGGTTTCGATAAAGATTTATTATATATGACAGTTTACCCAACAGATGAAGATACAAAACAATATTGGATGGATTGTGGTGTTAATAAATCGCACATCATTCCAACAGAAGAAAATAATTTCTGGGAAATTGGTGAAGGTCCTTGTGGCCCATGTACAGAGATTTTCTTTGATCGTGGAGAAAAATATGGTGACTTTACGAGTGATGCTATTCGCGATGATATCGATAATGACAGGTTCATTGAAATATGGAATGTCGTTTTTTCGCAATTTAATGCAAAGCCAGGTCTATCAAGAGAAGATTATCCTGAGTTGCCAAGTAAAAATATCGATACGGGATGTGGACTTGAACGACTTGCAAGTGTAATTCAAAAAACTAAAACAAATTTTGAGACTGACTTATTTATGCCAGTTATCCATAAAATTGAGGAAATATCAAACGTAAAGTATACTGGACAAATGGCATTTAAAGTGATTGCAGACCATATTCGTACAGTTTCATTTGCAGTTGCAGATGGAGCGATGCTTTCTAATGAAGGTAGAGGATATGTACTTAGGAGACTACTAAGAAGAGCTGTTAAATACGGAAAAAAATTAGGAATTGAACGTCCGTTTTTAGATGAACTTGTTGATGAAGTTGTATTGATGATGTCCGAATACTATCCATATTTGTTAGAAAAAAAGGAGATCATAAAAAAAATAATCTCAACTGAAGAAAAAAAGTTCTTAGAAACCCTTTCAGTTGGTGAAAAACGTTTTGAATCAATGATTTCAGAGACTACTAGTAAAGTAGTAAGCGGTGAAAATGCATTTTTACTTTATGATACTTTTGGTTTTCCTGTTGAATTAACTATGGAATATGCTGAAGAACTAGGATACACTGTAGATTTAAAAGGCTTCCAAGAAGAAATGGAAAAGCAAAAAGACCGTGCTAGAAATGCTAGAAAAGAAATTCAATCAATGAAATCTCAAAATGAGGCATTTTTAGATTTCCACGATAAGTCAACTTTTGTAGGATATGAAACTCTTTTAATTGAAACAAGAATAATTAAGATTTTCGAAGAAGGACTTGTCCTTGACAAAACACCTTTTTACGCAACATCTGGTGGCCAAGAAGCTGATACAGGAATGATTTATAATAGTATTTTCTCAGTTAAAGTAACCGATGTTTCAAAATTACCAAATGGTCAATTCTTACATACCTATGTTGTTTTAGAAGGTTCTCCTGTAGAAGGACAATTAGTGAATGCAAAGGTTGATGAGCAGAAACGCAAATTGACGACTTACAATCACTCTGCTACTCATTTATTATTTAAAACCTTGCGTGACGTCTTAGGACCTCACGTATCTCAACAAGGAAGTCAGGTAAACAGCGAATCGCTACGTTTTGATTTTAATCATTTTGAACCAATTACTGATGAACAGATTTTATTGATAGAACAAAAAGTAAATCATATGTTAAAAGACAGTGTTGAAACACAAACAGATATTTTAACCGTTGATGACGCTATCGCAAAAGGTGCAATCGCAGAATTTGGCGAAAAATACGATGACTATGTTCGCGTAGTCAACTTAAAATTCACACTTGATCTATGTGGTGGGACCCATGTTTCAAATTTACATGACATTGAAAAATTTGCGGTTAGAAGTATATCTTCGATTGGATCCGGAATTTTCCGAATTGAAGGACTAACGAATATCAATGTAGATCACATAAATGATTCCTTAAAGGGATTGAATAACGATATTGAAAATTTATTCAAAAAAGCTGAGGGATTATTAGAAGAAGCAAAAACCGAAAACTTTAATTTACTCTTTGATTTTTCTCATAACAAAACAATGCTTGGTTCTTATCAAGATGTAATGAATAAAAGAGTTGAATTACAGGAACTACAAGCAAGAGTAAAAGAGTTGGAAAAAGAGTATTCCAAACGTAAAGAAGAAAGAGCATTAGGTCAAACTGACATTTTCTATAATCAAATTGAAGGAAATCATCTTGTCGCAAAAGCGATAAATATGGATATTCAAACATTAAAACAATTTGTCGATAATATGATGGTCAAACTAGGTTCTGGAACAGTATTTATGGCTTCTATTACCGATGATAAAGTAATTTTTATTGCTAAAACGAATGTAGCTGAAGTTCATGCAGGTGCACTTGTTAAACTTGCCGCAACGATTTGTGGTGGCAACGGTGGAGGAAGAAATGATTTCGCCCAAGCTGGTGGAAAAGACATAACAAAAGTGGACGAAGCACTTCAAAAAGTTAAAGAGGTGTTAAAGTGAGAGCTTTAGGACTGGATTTAGGATCCAAGACACTGGGGATTGCTTTATCAGATCCTTCAATGATTTTGGCAAGTGGTATCGAAACTTTTCGTTTTGAAGAAGGAAATTATGGAATAGCCCTTGACTATATTGCTAAATATATCGATAATAATAAAGTAGAAACGGTTGTTTTAGGTTTACCAAAAAATATGGACGGTTCAACTGGCTTTCAAGCAAATATTTCCATTGATTTTAAAAATAGACTTGAAGTGTTGACCAAAGCGAAAATTGTCTTATGGGACGAAAGATTAACTTCTAGAATTGTTAATCTTGCGATGATTCAATCGGATATGAGCCGAAAAAAAAGAAAAGAAAAAGTAGATAAATTAGCAGCTACAGTTATACTACAAAGCTATTTGGATAGCAGAAGGTGAGAAATTATGGAACGCGAAATGGAAACGTTAATTGTTACAGATGAATTAGGCAACGATATTGAATGTGAAATTATTATGACATTTGAATCTGAAGATTTTGGAAAAACTTACGTCGTATATCAAATTTTAAATGATGAATCAGGTGAATACTATGCAGCAAGTTATAATCCTGAAGAAGG
>JAQUZN010000135.1 GCA_028691315.1 Candidatus Izemoplasmatales bacterium
TTTCAACTGCTGTTAAGCGGTCAATACCAAAAACTCTTGTCACGGTATGATTTAAATATAAGGGAATATTAAAATCATTTAAACACTGAACAATATTTCTTGTTAAACCACTAGGAGAATTTTTGGCCTCATATACTCCTAAAACTTTTCCACCTTCTAGAGTAATTCTACGAGCCATTATTAATCCGATATCACCGCTTCCCAAAATGACACATTTTTTTGTTGGCATTTCTCCTAAGATGTTTATATAATTTTGAGCAGTACCTGCTGTTATGACTCCTGCTGGATTAGTCCCATGAATAGATATTTGTTTTGAAGTCCTTTCACGGCACCCGGTTGCTAAAATTACATTCTTTGTTTCTACATGAAGTATTCCCTCTCTTGTAATTAGAACCAGTTCAAATCCCTCATTCTTGCGAAAGATTTTACTGACAAATGTTAGCAGTTTTACATCAATTTCTTGAGGCAGAGAAACTATTTCCTTCCAGGCATATTCCGGTCCTGTTAGTCTTTCTTTGAATCGTTGAAGTCCAAATCCGTCATGAATACACTGTTTTAATATACCTCCTAGGCGCCCTTCACGCTCTATTAAAAGTGTTTTGGCACCATTATCATTAGCCGACTTGCTCGCTGCTAATCCAGCAGGACCTCCTCCGATAACGACCACATCGTATTTATTCATATATGTCACCTTTATTATCACCAAGCAATATTCTACCATCGCCCTTTTTTTTGATCTCTTTTATATCGATATTATATTCATCAGCTATTATTTTTGCTACAAGAGGTTGACAAAAGCCTCCTTGGCATCTTCCCATTCCTGCTCTGACACGCCTTTTTATAGCATCAGTTGAACTAATTGGTATTGGACTATGAAGTGCATCAATTATTTCTCCTTTGCTGATTTCCTCACATCGACAAACTATCTGACCATATTCTGGATTTTTTTTGATTAAAGCATCTCTTTCTTCATATGAAAGATTCTTTAATTTTATTATGCCTTGTCGCTTAGGATTAAACTTTTGGTTTATTTCAACATCTCCTAGCAATTCACAGGTATATTTCACAATATCTTCAGCAATTGCTGGAGCTGCAGTTATTCCTGGAGATTGAATACCCGCTGCATGAACAATATTTTTTGTCCATTTTCCTTTTTGAACAATGAAATCTTCTTCATATGTAGCTGCTCTTATACCGCTAAAATATGTAATTATGTCTCTTTGATCTAGCTTTGGAGCATTTCTCTTTTGCTTCTCAAAGATTGCATCGATTGCTTGTTTATCTGTTGTGAAGTCTTCACGATAAGGTGTTTCAACCGCTGTTGGGCCGACAAGAATATTTCCATCAACGGTAGGTATAACTCCTCCACCTTTTGTGTGTTTCTTTTTTGCCTTGTTTATTCCTTCAAAAATAGTAGTCGATTTATTCATCAATTTGCTCTTGGACGCTTTATCAAGAATAGCATTTGTTCCCTTACGGGGATGAATTGTAAAGAATTTATCTTCAGCCATGTCTGCAATCACATCACTGAATGTTCCTGCGGCATTAATTAATACTTTTGGATAAATTCTTCCTCTATTTGTTAAAACACTGATTACTTTATTGTTTTGAACCTCAATCGATAGGACTACAGTGGACAAAAATACCTTGGCTCCATTAGTAACAGCATTTTCTGCTAGTCCTATTGTCATATTATAAGGGCATATTGATGCTCCAGTTGTGAAAAGAATTCCAAATTTTGCAACTCTATTTAAGTTAGGTTCTAGTTCAAATAATTTTCTTTTATTTAAATAATGCGTTCCCTGAATTTTATTTTTCTTGATTCTTAATTTCAGTAAAGGTAAAAATAATCTATCCATATTGCTTTTAAAAGCAATTATTTGACCCATTTTATCATAATCAACATTGAGATCTTTAGCAAGCTCTTCATATATCAAAACACTTCGTTGAAGATATTTCATCTTTTTTGTCTTACTGTTCAAATCAACACCAACATGAATACAACCATCATTACGACTACTAGCATGAAGAGCAAGATCATCCTCTTTTTCAACAAGTGCTACATTAAGTTTATATTTTGACAATTCCCGAAGTATTGCCGCTCCAACAATCCCTCCCCCGATTACCAAGACATCTACTTTTAATCCTTCATACTCATCGCTTGATATTGTTGGCTTTTTTATCTCTGGTTCTGTAAATCCTTTTAATTTTATCTCATTAATAACTCCATAAAATTTTTTTGTTTCAGCAACCATTCTTCCTATTTGAACAATCTCTTCCCATCTATCAGAAACACCATCTAGTAAGGCACAATCATCTTTTAATGAAATACTTACACTAGGATTTATTTTGCTTATTCTCTTTGATAATTTTTTTATTTCTTTTTCTAACATTGCTTCTCACCAATTTTCTTGACCACTTCTATCAGTTTATCATCGCCAATAAATTTTCCTTGCATTACTTCCTGAATGGCTAATCCATCAATGATTAGCATTAGTAGATAGGCAAAACTTTCCGCGTCCTCTATGTCTTTGAACGCTTGCAGCACTCCCACTTCAAGTTTCTTTTGCCAAGCAAACCATAATTCATTGAATTTATCTCTTAATATATCATTACCTTTTATGCATTCATTTATTAGAAAGATATGCATCTTAGCTCGATCAAATAGTTTAACTCCTTTATTAAAAATAACACTTAAAAATCTCTCTGGAGTTAAATCTTCTTTATGTCGTTCTATCCATTCCAGGTATTCCTCTTCTAATTCTTTAACATGTTTAACAATAATATCAAAAATAATATCATCTTTTGAAGAATAATAATAGTATAGTGTTCCCTTGCTTATATCACATTTTTTAGCTATATCACCTAACGATATAGAATTGACTCCTATTTTAGCGACTAATTCTTCTACGCTTTTTAAGATGTCTTGTTTAACATTCTTATTAATAGTTCTCGCCATATAGCCCTCCATTTTATGTCGGTCGTTCGCCCGACATAAATTATTATAGCACATGTGAAAACGCTTGTCTAGTTTTATTGCGATAAAAAAAGCAGTCTTTCACAAGACTGCTTACTTTATGCTTAATTTCTCTTAATTCTTTGTTCTGTCTCAGGATCGAAGAAATGACATTTTTCCATATTGAAAGCTAATTCAATTTCATCGCCCATATGAATATCTACTCTAGCGCCAACTTTTGCAACTAAATTTTGGCCATTAATAATAGCATAGATATTAGTCTCAGCTCCTAATAACTCAGCAACATCAACCTTTAATTTAACTTTTGTCTCAGGGCTCTTTGCTAGAGCTTCTGGTGTATCATGTAAATCTTCTGGTCTGATACCTAAAATAATTGGTTTTTCAATATAATTTTGAGCTTGTAAAAGTTTCATTCTAGATTCTGGAACTTTAATTCTTGAAACTCCTAATTTATGATCACCACATTGGAAGATTCCATCATCAGTAACTGTACCTTCAATAAAGTTCATTGGTGGAGTTCCTATGAAACCACCAACAAAAATATTGTTAGGATTGTCATAGATGTCTTTTGGAGTTCCTACTTGTTGAACATATCCATCTTTCATAACTACGATTCTTGATGCCATTGTCATAGCTTCAATTTGGTCATGAGTTACATAGATAGTAGTAATTCCTAATCCCTCAGTAATCTTAATAATTTCTGATCTCATCTGTACACGTAATTTTGCATCTAGATTTGATAGTGGTTCATCCATCAAGAAAACCTTAGCATCACGAACAATAGCTCTTCCTAAGGCAACACGTTGACGTTGACCACCTGATAAAGCTTTTGGACGTCTGTCAAGATATTGGTTTAATCCCAAAATACCAGCAGCATTTTTTACTCTTCGGTCGATTTCATCACGAGAAAATTTACGAAGTTTTAATCCAAAGGCCATGTTATCATATACAGTCATATGAGGATACAAAGCGTAACTTTGGAAAACCATTGCGATGTTACGATCTTTTGGAGCAACATCGTTAACGATTTCATCATCTATTCTTAATTCACCAGAAGTGATTTCTTCTAGTCCAGCAACCATTCTTAATGTAGTAGTTTTACCACATCCAGATGGGCCAACAAAAACAATAAATTCCTTGTCTTTAATCTTTAAATTGAAATCTACAACGGCATGTACATTGCCATCATAAACTTTATTGATATTAGTAAGTGTTACAGTTGCCATTAATTTACCTCCTAATGAGCATATTACCAGTTAATTATACTCAATATTAACTTAAAAAACAATGTGCAATCTGCACAAGAATGAATATTTTTATTCTTTCTACTTTGCGTTGATGAGCCAGTACATACTAAGAGCATCTTTAAACTCCTGAATATTCAATCCCGTCTCTTTTGTTATATATTCCAATTTATTATTAATTGTATTTCGATGCATATATACATCTTTTGCTGTCTTGGTTATATTTAGATTATTATCAAAAAGGGATAATATCAATTTTTCTATCTGGGGATCTTCACTAATATTGTTTAATAAAACACTGCGATATTTAGATAGCTCTTTGATATCCTCTTTTACTATTTCTAGAATGAGATCACTAACACCATAATATTGATAATTTTTCCTAGCAATATATTTTTCAAATAAAGAAAGAACTGTAAAAAATGA
>JAQUZN010000136.1 GCA_028691315.1 Candidatus Izemoplasmatales bacterium
TGATCAAAAACCGTTTGAATTCAGGAGCCCCGAAGATCATCAGTCCTGGCGAAACAGCACCCATTCCAGCCTCACTTTGGCCGCTTAACCCTGAAAATTTCGATAACCTGATTTTGGCCATTGTTCGAATTTTTTTATGGCTTGTTTGCTATGCCCTTTTTATCAATCCTCATTTCTAAAAAAAATTGAAATTAACTATTGACTTTTATTAGCTGGTCTTATTAACCTTTATGTGACCGACTGATAAAACTGAACCTTATCTTGCTGTTGCTGGTAATTTCTGGCTATTTTTGTCGTATGAATTTTTTTGTACTAAAAAACTAGCGGAAATTTAATTAATTCTCACTAGTTTTCTGTTTTGAAATGAAATTCAAGTAATATATTTGATTATCTTCGACATTTTTTTTTGTGATCCTGTAATAATCTAATATTTTTTTAATTTTCTCATCTTCAGTCGATGGGGGTATATCAGGTTCAGTATACATCTTTTCCAGGACATCAAGTAACATTTTTTTTTCATTACAATTTAGCCTATTATAAGATCTTTTCCAGGCATCTATAAAACCATTGTTCTCAAAGAAATCACGATTTCGAATAAAATTATCGGGCATAGTTAATATCATTAGAAATTCTTCTTCACTAGCTCCAAAAGCTCTCATAAAAAAATCTTCTTCTTTTGCTACAACTCCCGATGTAACGTTTAATATTACATTAATTGCTCTAAGATATTTTTTATTCCAATACTTACCAACATAATTTCGATCCGTGTGGCTAATCGAAGCATATTTCATTGGGAAAGAAAAAAGTTGCAATTTTTCAGCAGAATGTTCTGCGCAAAATTCAATATTAAGATATAGGCGATTCCACAATTCTTCTGGTCTTTCATCATAATTATAAAGTAAGTAATTTGAGAAATGCCTAATGCCATATTTAACTGCTTTGTCCATCGCTCCAAAATAATCAATCTGTATTTTCAAGTTGTCAAATGCAATTCTACAAGGTTTTAGGGCTAATTCAGACATTTTCTCAGCTTTTTCATCTGTGAGGAGCCTTGCATCAAGTCCTTGATTAAAATCGACATATCGAGTAATTTTGTGATAGAGATAACGTCCAAAAAAATCGACAAGATATTCCTTGTTAGTTAACAAGCTATTTGCAAATCCTTCTGACGATAATTCTTTCATATTCTCTAGAATACTTTTTAAAACTTCTGCATCTTCTTTATTTATTCTGATAAACTTTAGATTTCGAAGTTCTTTCTTAATTCGACTAAGTAAATTATCGTAATTTCTACCATTACTTAATCGATTTTCAAGACTTAATAAGTAATATTTAATAATATTGCTTTTTTTTATTTTATTATTTTCCTTACCAAATCCTAAAACTACTAAAGAATTAACAGTTTCAGCAAATCGATCAGAGTGAAGCACATTATTATCCATTACCAGTAATTGTTTTTTTATTCCAAAGTGTGCATCAACATTTTTTACTTGAGACTTAATATTGTTGCAGTCATAAAAATCGGGTTCAAGTTTTCTGACTGCACAAAAAGAACATTTTCTGGGGCAACCCCTGGTTGAATATATGAAGTAACTATCAGCAGATGGATATTCATATGCGATGTCCCACAAGATATCATAATCTAGTTCTAATATGTCGATGTTTATTAGATCAGCATAACCTAGATCATTAGAAGTAATCAGTTGACCTGTGAAAATATTAAGTCCTGGAATTTCGGAAAGAAATTTTTCCGGCATTATCGTAGCTGAAATACCTCCTACCCATACGTTAGAGATATCTACTATTGATATATAATACTTGATTGTTTGAATGCACATATCAAAATCAAAAGTGAATAAAGTTGTGATTAGAACTTTATCAAACTTCATTACTTCATTTTTCGAAAGCAATCCTTTATGAAACACAACAAAATCGCCCTTATTTTTATAATAAGTAGCGATTTTCATTAGACCGATTGGCGGATATTTGTTCTTATAATTTGGTTCTACCAGTAAAATTCTTTCCATTATCATCACCGCTCTAAGTGTACCATGGATTGCGTGGCTAGTAAAGTAAGTTGTCGATTTATTGATGATATTTTGAACTAACCCAAGTTATATAATCATCGTAAGAGTTTGTGTAATCTTTGGGGTCGGTTACGGATTTGAGATATTCTTGTATATCAGAGTTTATTTGTTTTGTTATAAACTTTTTTATGGTGGCTTTCTTTTCTGTTAATGATAATTCCTGAAATGGAATGTCAGTTTGGAATTGCTCATTTAAGACAATTTTTTCTTTTGCTAGCTCTGAAAGTGTCTGAGCCGCAAGCGTCTTTAAATTATTAAGCTTCTCCTTACTTTCTTCATTATCGTTAATTATTTTTTTCTTAAATGATGAATATTTAGAGAGAGCATATCTAGCATTATATATTTTTTTGACGAATTCTGCTAGCAATGTTAAAAACTCTATCGAACTCGCATCTGCGACTTCGATAAACGTTCTTCGAGCGTTCGTGGAAATACTAGTTTTATCTGTTATATAAATAATGGCTCCTATGCCTCGAGTAGACTGAATTAGTTCATTAGCCGAATGATCAATCAGACCCAAATTACTCAATATCGGGAGAAATTCATTTTCATCGCAAAGTAACATGTTATCAATATAGATTCTTATTCCAGAAAACAGATTTCCTTTTTTAATTGAGATTTGATTACTATTAAAGTCTATAATTCCAATAGCGTATGTTAAATCAACCTTACATGTATAGGATCTTAGAGTTTCTAATGATATAGGCCTTTCAACTTTCGATTCATTGAAAAAAAAGTTATAACACTTTGCCGGGGTTACATTCATTTCATTTTCTGTTGAAAGCTCTTTAAATAATTCACCTACTTTTTCAGCTTCTAAGAGTTCTTGCTTAAATGTAACAGGAAGTAACCATGAAATATCATTTAGAAAATTACTGTCCTGAATTGCTCTTTCTAAAACTAAATTAATTTTTTTCATTATTACTAAAAAGCCAGTATCTCTCTTACTAAACAGATGATTATAACGTTCTAATATCTTATTAATAACTAGATGATCGTGAAAAGAACTTTTATCTTCGAAACTTCCGATTTTAGATATTAATTCATCAAAACTCAAATGATTATACTCGCTTGAGTTTTTTAGCTTATTGTAATACAAACAATCAAATGAATAGCTTTGATAATCTGAGTTTTCCAGGCTGCAAATATTAATGAATTGTAATTTTTCACAATAAGAGATACCAGATAGTCTTCCGATTCCTTTATAGCCAATATTCGAGGTTTTTTTCTTACTGGATCTTGCGATTGTTTCCATTTGCATTCTAAATTCACTAGGTTCAATTCCTTTTCCATTATCAAGAAAGAACAAATCACCTTCTTCATCAAACCAAAAATGTGATTCTAAATCATGGATAAGTGTTTCTTCTTCACTGCCTTTATAAGACTGTGTTAATTTATTGAAAGAATCAGCCGAATTTTGAGCGTATTCACGAAAGACTACAATCGGCTTATCATACAGCGATTCGGTAATAATATTGAGAATTCCTGCTCCAACGTTTTCAGTAGCCATATTTTCCTCCAAATTAAGTGTTTATTTTTTATTAAGTGCATTTATAAGAAACACGTATTTATCAAAGTTTCTTCCATCATATTCGAAAACTTGTAAGTTCTTTTCAATTACGTTTTTTATTTCATTTTTATCAATTTCTTTTAATTCTATTGAATCACTAAGAAGGGCTTCCAGATTAATGCAATTATTCTCTTCAAACCAGATGAAAGGTTCAATATAATAACGACTATTTTTTATTCCAAACAGATGGTCGTATTCGTTTGAATTATTTTTTATTATATCCTCGTAACTATTTTTATCAATATATATTACTGGATTCTTTGCAATTACACTTTCAATCAGATAAGCATAAATCACACTGTCACCATAAAATTGATATGGTTCCTTCCGAAATAGTGAACCTTTAGCGATTCCACCTCGAAAGAATATATTTTTTGACATTGCAAACATGTTTAGATGGGAGAATATTTTTATAAACTGAAGTAAATGATCAGGTCTTGATGTATAAAAGTAGAGACTATCCGATGTTTGACCAGCATAATTCTCCAAAAACTCGGGTCTTATAAGGTTCGAAGCATTAATCAAATCAAAATAGTAATTAAAAACAGCTTTATAATCGTCGGCAAATTCCTTACCTTCTTTATTTCGGTTATCATCATATGTTTTTTTAAACCCTAAAATATCGATAAATACGAAATATATAGGTTCAATTAGATCATATTGAAGTTCACTTTGGTTTTCAGTTTGAGAGGCGTTTATATTATTGTCTTCATCATCAATCGTTGGTATTGGGTTTTTATATGCTGACATTAATTATCTCCTTCATAGGCGGTGTATTTAAATAAGTTTCATATTGTTCTTGTAAATTTTCATTTCGGTCACGGTAGCTTTTTGTTTTTTGCAAGTACTTTTTGCAGAAAGTTGCAAGTTGAAAATACAGAATGTTGCATTATGGAAAATCCATAGTTTTGCAAGCTAAAATGCTAAGCGATTTCATGAGCAATCTAAGCATTGCAGGC
>JAQUZN010000137.1 GCA_028691315.1 Candidatus Izemoplasmatales bacterium
TTGACAATAAATTGGGTTATAAATAATTGATCTTGAAGGAATCCTTTTTGGATTCCTTTTTTAAATGTAGAAATAATCATTTTTTAAATTAGTCTATAATAAGGTAAGATTTAATTTATATATATTTGTATTTATTCTATTGCTCTTGTATAAGGCAAATGGTATACTTAGTATACTATATGTTATGTTTGGAGAAATTTATGAGCAAAGAAATGTTAATATTTTATGCGTTATTCTTATTACTAAACACTTTTAACACAATAATAATCACTCATCAAAGATTAAATAGATACATTGCACCTTTTAAACATAGTTTTAAAGGTGAACTGAACGCTTTTATTGGCAATATGTTTTCTTTGAATATGATTGGGTTTATTGTTTTATTGATTACGCAAAATGGATACTATGCAATGATTATACTTGTTGTTCTTACAGGGATTTTTAATCTATTATTCTTCGCATTAAATATTTTCAATTTGTATTACGGAACTTCTTTTTCACGTGAAGGTCTAGATATTTTCAAGAATCCCGCTGAAGGGATTTCAAAAGGACTGTCAAAAGAAATTTTAAATGAATTATTCGGATATTACAGAATAATATTGTTTATTCCATTTGCAATCTTACTATTTTATTTAATCCATATTAATCAATCCATTTTATTCGATTTAAACGTAATGTTGAGTGATCTAACTATACTAGGTACTATTTCACTGAGTGTCTTAATGATCTCTATAACCAAGTATATTTATGAGAAGATGTATCTTCAAGATTTTACAATTAAAGCTGTTAAGGTAACCTATGGTATTCAAAACTTTGGAATCTTTCCTTTCTATATGGCAAGTTTCTTAGGATACAAGCTTATTCCTGATTCAATCTATTCAAGAAAAAAAAAGAATATCAATGAATTATATCAAATATACAGTTCTTTCGATAAAAACAAAAGTCAGTATTTAAACTTCTTTAATAAGAAACTTTATAGTAACCAATTCTCAGTAAACCAGTTATCAAAAGATATTACAATCGACAAATCATTAGTTAGTAAGAATTCAAATTTGACTGGACTTCTTCAAGGAAAAAATTTAGTTTTAGTTCAGATGGAATCCATGAGTAGATTTTTACTGGATATTCCTTTGCTTAAATCTGAATTTCCTTTCCTTAAAGCGATTCTTGAAGAAAGCGTTGATTTTACAGAATTTTACTCAAGTGTTGGAATTGGTGTCAGTTCAGATGCCGAAGTTACTACATTAACAGGTCTCTATCCAACGGGGTTTAGTAATTTGTATTGGTCTGATTTTGATTCAGAGACGTCACAGTTTAAGATTAAACGTGAGTTGACAACTTTGCCTAAATATTTTAATAAACAAAATTACTATACTGAAGCAATTCATGGTGACTATAAACGTTTTTATAACAGAGAAAACGCCTATCCTACAATTTTAGATTTTAAAAAATTATATGGATTAGAAGACTTTACAGATAAAACCGAATCAGGTAGACAAGGCATTATTAAGTTTTTCACATACGAGTATTCTAAAGGCCAGAAACATATTAGTCCGTGGATTAGTGATTATCAGCTTGCTGATACTGTTCAAACAAAAGTAAAAGAACATAATAGTCCATCATTCTACTTTCCCATCACAATGATGCCTCATACACCTTTTGGTTTTAATCCGCTTCAAAACAAAGAGTATATTGAAGACTGTAAATTAAAAGATTTGACTAAAAAATATCTACAGTTTGCTGAGTACTACGATAACATTATTAAACGTATCTTTCTGAATAATTTAGGCGAAAATGCAATCGACCCAAATACTGTATATTTGTTTTATGGAGACCATGGATGTGGTCTCAAAAACAGAGATTTGTCTAAATTATTCGCGAAAGACCTATCTAGATTAGAAGAAAGAAAAATACTACAACAAGTTGTTGCCTTTTTATATGTTCCAGGCGAAAAACTAGTCGACAAAAATGGATATTTCCTTAACGAAGGATTAATCAAAGGCAAACAAGGATTAGTTCGTGGACAAATGGATATTTATCGTACCATCATCGAATTATTTGGATTGAAAGCCGAAAACCACGCTTATTTTGGAACACATTTGTTAAGTAGTGAGCCATCATATGTTTTAGACAACAAATTACAAGATGTCATTTTAGACAATTTTATGTTTTCGATGAGAAATAGAGAAAAGACCTTCCCTAAAAATAAAACTGTAGAACATAAGCTATTTGAGAATGTTAAAAACTTTAAACTGTTAAACGATATACTACTCGAAGAAAAAAATATCCAAACCGAGCTAAATAACCTTAAAAAAGAGAAGAATAATATATGAACAAAAATAAACTAGTTTTCCAAATAGAACATGCTATATCGATTATTGGTGGAAAATGGAAAACAATCATCATCGCTTCTTTATTTGAAAACAAAAAACGATTTAGCGAATTAATGAAGTCTATTTCTGGCATCACGCAAAGAGCATTATCAAATCAGTTAAAAGAATTAGTAGAAGATGGAATTATCGAAAAAGTTTCAACCTCAGAAACGTCATTAAGAAAGTACTACAAGTTAACTGAAGTGGGGATTTCTTTATCGTCAGTAATAACAGAATTATCAAAATGGGATAGTACTATAAGAAAATAAAATCTATTAGAAAAGGTGAAAAGCAAATGAAAAAGATTGGGTTGTGTCTGAGTGGTGGTGGCGCAAGAGGAGCATACCAGATTGGTGCTATTAAAGCTCTTCAAGATGCAGGTATTTTAGAACATATATCTCATTTTTCTGGGACTTCAATTGGTGCAGCAAATGCTTCATTGATTGCATCAAGTGGTATTGATAAAGCAAAAGAAGTCTGGTTCTCTATTCCACAAAATGCATTGAAAACGACAATGCCTTTCAAAAAAAGATTTTCATTTGAATACCTTAAATCCCTAGATCAAGGGATTTTTGAAACATCATTTTTAGAAGAGGTTCTTGTAAATGCAATTAACTTTGAACAGTTAAAAACTAAAAAAGTTTTTGTCACATTATCTGATGGGGGACAATATAATAAAGGTGTTTTTGATCTAATTACTTCCACATTTGATCACTATATCAAAAAGGACTCAAAAGTGATATATATTCCTCTTCATGAAATACAGGAAAAAGATGTAATAAAGAGTGTTCTCGCATCCTGCGCAATTCCTGTTGTCTTTCCATCAGTCAAAAGTGAAGAAAAAAAATATTATGATGGAGGTGTTTTTGATAATATTCCAGTAGCACCTTTGATTGAAGTTGGATGTGATGTAATTATCATTATCCACCTTAACAAAACCTATTTTTTTGCTACAGAGAAATATGAAAACACAGCATTTATCGAAATTAAATCGAAGACATCGCTGGGGTCAATTTTTAGCTTTAGTAATGAGAATTCTAAACGTTTATTTGATATGGGTTACTCTGATGCAATGAATGTCCTTAAACCTTACCTTTTCATCCTAGAAGCATCCATTTCAAAAAAATCAGAACTATAATAATTTCGGATTTAATTTGAATATGTCAAATATATTTATTGGATAATAATTGAAATTCAAGAAATGTGATATAATCATCATAAGTATGTGCATTTTTATTATTATTTTCTGTTTAAGGAGGATTTATTGATGATACGTAAAGTTACGATATTTACAATCTTGATCTTAATGTCCATGATAAGTTGCACGGTGCAAAAAACCGACATAGTTCCAGAGTCTCATGCGGTAGCGTATTTTACTACTTTTGAAAGTTTTGTGAACTCGCACACGTCTAAAACACAAGATATTAAATATCTTGCTTTTGATTACTCCAACTTAGATTCTGAAGACTTAGAACTATTTGTAGAAATGATAAAAGAATTTTGTAAAGATAACGGGTTCACTTATTTAGAAGGGACTACAGATGAACTAATCCATAAAGGATACATTACAGTTTATGAGTTACAAGACGGCGTATTTGCAGCGCAAAGTTTTTCAAATGGTGTTTTAGTGCAAATAAGCACTATATCAACTAACGAATATGAAATTGTCTCTACAATGTCGATGTGGAGAGGAAACTTGTCAGCTATTGGATCTACGTTTACGACTACATTTGAAAATGGGACTTGGAATGTTGAGTGTTCTAATTTTTGGGTTTCTTAATTATGATATACTTGACTAGAGACATATTTGACTGAATTTAGATCATGAGTCTTCAAAAAAATAAGTGGAAGAATTACGTCATATAATCAAACTGATGAAAATCCAAATTTTCTAAAAAATAATATTTATAAGCAATCCATTTAGAATTTCTCTTTTTGCTTCTTGGTCTATACTATTATCTAATTATCAACGTTTGATGGTATCATTTTTATAAACTAATCTTTACCGAAATAAGTTTCTTGACAAAACTTGATGATTAAGTTAAACTTATACAAGCGAATGTGACCAGCATAGTACGACTGATGCTAGTCATTTTTATTTGTAAAGGGGTTTTTAATGTGATAACAGTATCTAGTCTAAGTTTAATTTTTCCTGATAAAAAGATTTTTGAAAACATAAATTTGAAGTTTTTGCCTGGCAATTGCTATGGAGTTATTG
>JAQUZN010000138.1 GCA_028691315.1 Candidatus Izemoplasmatales bacterium
CCTAATAATTGTTTTACTAAAATTCCTATTCCAAATGAGATAATCGCAACACTAAGACTGATTGTTGCCATTTGGAAAAAGCGTTTCTTGAAATCAAGATTCTTCGCAACTGAAATATAATAGTTAAATAAAAATATAATCAAAACAACAGAGAATAGCATTACTCCTAAGGCAATAAACTGATTAGGGATTATTAGGTATGGAGTAATCAAGATTGCGACAGTAATGATGTACGCAATCCCAGTATAAACAGAAGATTTGAGAGCGTTAGGATTGTTATCTGCTTTTGAACTTAAATATTCACTTGCGGCCATCGATAAAGCTGCCGCAATTCCTGTTATTAGTCCAGATAAACTGATAAGTTTTGTGTTTGCAAAAGCAAAAGTTAATCCAGCAAGCGTACCTGATAACTCGACCAAAGCATCATTGAGACCAAGAACCATTGATCCTACATATGAAAGTCTTTCCTCGTCAAGCATATCGAGTAATGCTTTTTCGTGTATATTTTCTTCGAGTGCTATTTGACTTGCCTCTTTTGCATATAAACTGATTTCATCATAGGTGTGTTTTGCCTCGTCTTCACCTTGTTCCATAATTTTTAATGTAAAAGTATATCCAAAAATAAAACTTAAGATTGAATAAAAAATGATTCTTAACCGATTTGGTTTTGTTGGACGTTCTAAGTACTCACTCCATATTTTATAATGTCTTAATTCGTCCTTAGAGATGTTTTCGAGAATCTCTTTGTTTTCTTTGTTCTTAGTTCTTTTCGCAATGTTTTTATAAATGTAATGTTCTGTTATTTCTCCTCGTTGAAGCTTAATTATTTTTCGCTTAATTTCATATGGAACTTGGTTCATAAGTTTTACCTTCCAATCTTTATTTATTACTTAATTATATCATTATTTTTCACGTTTCTGAATGAGGTTCCGATTTTTTTAAGCTTTATCAATTGAAAAATCGGAATCATAGTTTATTCATCGCGATTTTATCTTGATTATTGACAAATTTTACAGAAAATTCATAAGATTATAGCGTTATACTTATAAAATAGTTAAAATAATATGATATAATCGAATTTGCGATAAACATTTTAATATTTCAATGTCAAAATGTTGTAAAAAAAGAACAACAAAATATCAAAAACATGAAGGAGAATAGTCATGACAGATTGGAACATCATTATTTACTTTATTGCAATTGGAGTACTGCTATTTGTTGGAAAATTCTTAAAAACAAAATTTCCTTTTTTAAGTAAAATTGTATTACCAACCGCTTTATTGGGAGGATTTGTTGGATTAGTCATTGCACAACTTTTTTATTATTTCGTTATAAAGAAAATGAATCCAGATGCACCTTATTTTGTCGACGTGGATTTACTTACAACAATCGTATATCACGCTTTGGCGCTTGGTTTTATATCACTTACCTTAAGACAAGGTGAAAATAATAAGAACAAACGAAAAGTATGGTCGACTGGCATGGTAATTACAAGCACTTATGCTTTACAGGCAGTTATTGGTATTGCTATGGTAATGATTTTTTTTAGTGATAAATTTGTTGGCGCAGGAATGCTTTTACCTTTAGGGTTTGGGCAAGGACCGGGCTTAGCTACATCGTTTGGTAGAATGTGGGCAGATATGCTTGGTGGGGCAACAACGGGTATTGCTCTAGGGGTATCTTACGCGGTTATAGGTTTCTTGTTTGGAGGAATTGTTGGTGTTATTGCAATTAATGTTTTGTCTCGACGTAAAGGTCAGAAAAAGCCAGAGCATTACTCTGATTCGTCTTTAACAACGACAACGATTGAAATCGATACAGTAAAAGAAGTAAGCGTTCTTGATGGGTTGACAGTGCAAGTCGTTATTATTTCTTTAATTTATGGACTTGTATGGTTAACACTATTTATTATGCAGAAGCTTCTTGTCAATTTAGGTTCCATTGGTGGAACGATATTTGGATTATTAAGCGGCTTCAATTTTATCATTGGTATTATGTATTCATTAATATATAAAGCAATATTAAAAAGATATCAAGCCAAAGGAAAAAATGTTCGTTTTATGAAAAACGATTATATTCTTTCTAATATTAGTTCTTTATGTTTTAACATTATGATTACAGGTGCCGTTTTAACAATTACTACTGAGTTTTTATCGGAATTTGGTGTTTTACTAGGTTCGATTTGTGCGGTAGGTGGAATTGCAACATTATTCTATGTTCGCTTTGTGACACAACGTGTCTATCCAGAATATAAAGATGAATATTTTGTTGGATTATTTGGGATGTTGACAGGTATTGCAGCAACCGGAATTGCTTTGCTAAAAGGACTAGATCGCAATTTGGAATCACCAGTAGCAGAAGAGATGGTATTAGGTTCAGGAACAGCAATCACAATTGCGTTGCCGTTATTTGGATTTTTAATGCTACCATCACTTGGATATGGTCAAACCTATGAAACGTTATTTACGTGGATAACATTGCTTGGATGTCTTTTATATGTTGTCGTTATTTTTACAATTTTAATGGTTCGTTCTCGTAAAAAAGTAGGGTAAGGTAGCCACTTCTTTTGATATTAGCAGTAAAATATGTTTTCTTATTTATTCACATATAAAATAACTCAAAAAGATTAGTTTTCAGAACTAATCTTTTCTTTTTTAGTAGTTTTATCATCTAAAAAAAAGTATAATGGTGTTTGAAGGGGGTTTTATGATGCAAAATAAAATTGTTTTCAAACAAAAACTATTAGATCAAGGAGGACATCTTGCGAATCCTGGTTATTCATTAGAACCACTGTTTGACTATTCTCGTAAAGATATAACTGCTTCTATATGGAGAATTAAGGAGTGGGACTATTATGCAGTCACCAACTCAAGATACGCAGTAACATTTACGATTGCCGATTTAGGATATAGCGCGATGATTACTGTTGTTTTTCTTGATTTTAATAACAAAAAAATTATTAAGAAGACACAACTATTGTGGTTGACATTTGGTAAATTAAATTTACCTTCATCTTCGCTTGAAGGAAACGCTCAGTTTAGTTCAAAAAACATTTCTGTTGAGTTTATTCGCGAAAATAAGCAAAGAATTATCCATGCGAATATTTTGAATTTTGATGGAAATAAACATCTTTTCGCAAATTTAACATTAAAAGATTTAAAGGATGATTCTATTGTAATTGCGACTCCTTGGAGAGAAAACCTAAGAGCGTTTTACTATAATCAAAAAATTAATTGCATGCCTACATCGGGTTCTGTTTTAATCGGTGATGACTCATTTGATTTTAATGAAAAAGATTCGTTTGCTGTATTAGACTGGGGTAGAGGAGTATGGACATATAAAAACACTTGGTATTGGAGTTCATTATCAGGCGTGGTGAATGGAAAAAGATTTGGTTTCAATCTTGGGTATGGTTTTGGTGATACTTCGAACGCTACAGAGAATATTTTGTTTTATGATGGAAAAGCTCATAAATTAGACCAAGTTACCTTTGATATGAACAATATTGATGTAATGTCAGATTGGATGTTTTCTGATAACGAAAATCGTTTAGTTCTAACAATGAAACCAATTCTTGATCGAAAAGATGATTTAAATTTTGGTATTATCAAGAATCTGGGGGATCAAGTATTTGGATTATTTAGTGGTTACGCGATATTAGATGATGGTACTAAAATTGAAATCAAAGATATGCTAGGATTTGCAGAAAAAATTACAAATCACTATTAGGAGGATACAATGAGCGATAAAGAAATTTATGAGTTTTTATTAAATGATAAGGTGCAAGAAAATTTAATCATCACTGATGACGATGGTATTACATTTGAAATGGAAGAGTTAGGAATTATTCCAATGCACGGGGTAATTTACGCTGTGATGGATTTATTGAAGATAAACAATATAGAAGTTACAGAAGAAGAACAAGGTCTAGTTCTTCTTGAATTAGATTATGATGAAGAATTAGACGAGTATTATGTTGCTACAATTGAAGAGGATGATTTGTTTAATGAAGTCATTGAAGCTTTCGAACAATTGCCGATCGAATAGTAACACGGATTTTATTTGATATCCTTTTCAAATCATCTGATTTATGGTATTATTAATTGAAATTATTATTTGATATAAGGAGGGTTTTGTTAATGAATATTTATTATTGTAAACATTGTAAACGTATTTGTTATACTTATCCAGTAGATTCAACTTTAGTATGTTGTGGTGATGAAATGACATTGCTTCAACCTAAAACGATGGACCAAGGAAATGAAAAACATCTTCCGGTCGTTGAAAGAATTTCTGAAAATGTAATTTCTGTTAAAGTAGGTAGTGTTACCCATCCGATGCTTCCAGAACATTTCATTCAATGGATTTTTGTTGAACAAGGAGATTCTTATCAAATCAAAACCTTTGTTCCTGGAGAAGAACCACAGGCTACGTTTAATGTAAAAAAAGACAAACCGATTAAAGTATTTGAATTTTGTAATTTGCATGGCTTATGGATGACAGAATTAAAGTAATTATCAGATAAAATTAAAAAGCCGGTGGATGTCATCGGCTTTTTCTGATATTCATTCGTATCGTCTTGGGGGAG
>JAQUZN010000139.1 GCA_028691315.1 Candidatus Izemoplasmatales bacterium
ACACGACGCTCTTCCGATCTCATTGGCGAATGCCCGATTGTTCAATTTGGGTCAATAAATAATTCGAAACATCTAATTGAATATTGTCACTTATAATAACTCTTTTATATATCTCAGTCTCTGTGAAAGAATTGAGAAAAAAATTAGACTGACAATCAAGAGAATCAAAGAGATTGTAGTATAGTGATCGAATATTTAGGAAAAAATTATGATTTTTGAAATTGTTAAAATTAATGTTTTTTTGAGAGAAATATGGGTAAAATGAGCTACTAGGAATGCGATAATTAACTATTCCGTTGATTCCGTTAAAATTGTTGTATCTGATTTGCTGCGTAAGATTAACAACATCCATGTCTCCTGTAAAATATATATCAATATCATTATTAAACTCGTTGTGAACAATATCTCCTGAATAAAATAACATGTGTATGCCATTTGAATTACTAATGAAAAAATTGTCTGCAATTGATCCAGATAATGTATCCTTTGCTCTAATAGCATTATAGTTTTGTGAAAAAATTGTTTTATTAATTTGAATTTCACTCATAGCACTAAAATAAATACCACCTTCAGATTCTCCTATAGAATTCTTTATTATAAGATTTCTGCATTCATTATTTTCACTGTTGTTAAAGACTATACTACAGAAACTATCATTAAAGTACTGACTTGCAATATTAATGTTACTGCAGGTTACAGTTAAGCTTGTATTTGCTCGGCTCCATTTACCTTGTTCAATGTTTTGCAACAATATGACATTGCTATTTATTTTGAAAGTATTGAAGTAGTCATCTGATTTGTGATTATAAGTTAGTTCATTGGAAGTAACAGTAAACATTCCATTTTCTTCTCCCTGCATTTTAACCGAGCCGTAAATCTCAACGGATTTACTTCCGGCAATACGGCAAACGGAGTTTGGTTGGAGTTCGAAGTAAGAGCCCGGAGCGAAGGTCACGTCATCGGAGGCGATCAAATGATGGAAGGGTTGCACAATTATTGAGTTCTCAACCAAACCGGCGATTTCTGTTTCGGGGTATAATGATAGGTCTGGGACATCATTTGATAATGAATAATGAATGATGAATGATGAATAATGAGAAGAGGAATCGCTGCGCTCCAATGAAGAATAAAAATCATCGCTTTGCTCAGAGGGAGAGTCGCTTTGCTCCAATGAAGAATGAAGAACTTTAGTCCGGCTTTGACGGATGGATGATGAATAATGAGAAGAGGAGTCGCTGCGCTCCAATGAAGAAATGTAATATCTTGAAAGGTTATCTGAATTTCCTTTCTTTGCATTATTCATTGTACAACTTGTCCGGCTATTGACGGATTTTTCATTATTCATTTCCCTATCATTATTCATTGCGAAATTTCGTTTCTGTTCCACAGTTCTATAATTCAACCTACTCTGCTCCATAACATCTGCCAGTTCATTGTCTCCTTCACTAAGCGAAATTTCGTAAACATATCTCCATCCCCAGCCGTCTTTCAGGGCAACGAGGTTGTATTGGGTGTTGGGTGTCAGGTTTTGGAGGGAGAACGAGCCGTCGGCGCTGGTTTCGGTGTAGGCAACGGGAGTCTGGAAAAGGTGATCGAACTCGGTGTGTTGGGTGATTTTTATTCCAATCTGTGGGTAGTCTCTATTAATTCTCACTATTGTTGTGTCGAGTTCTGCTAAATTATAAAGAGCTACTGTAATTCCGGAGAAGTCGGTTTGGTCATTCGCTGCGTCTCCACTATCATTAACAAGAGAGATTGTCCCTGTCAGTGAAGCAGATTTGGGTTGAGTGGATGATTTTCCGCAGCTCATGAGGGTGAGAATTAATAGAATGAATAATGAATAATGAATAATGAATAATGAAGTCCTTTTATAAAAAGAGCGGATGAAAGAAGAATAAAGAATGATGAATGATGAGGAAGGAGAATCACTTCGTGATTGGCTCGAATACGCTTTTCTTTTTGCATTTTTCATTCTACAATTTGTCCGGCTACTGACGGATTTTTCATTATACATTTCTATATCTTCCTTATACATTGTTTTTTCCCTGTTTTTTCTCCAAATTTTTTCTGGCTGAGTTTAAGATTGAGGTTAAAATCCTAATAATTTCATCACAAGATTCAAGAATATCATTTCTCTCAATAAAGCCAGATCTAATCAGCAATTTTATCCAATACTTAGTCTCGTTTGCCTCTTTAAAAGAGATGGACATTTTGGCAATAAAATCTTTGCGACTTTGAGCAGAATCAGCTTCGACGGCATTTGCTCCGATTGAGGTTGCTGATCTTAACAGCTGTTTTGACATCACAAATTCTTTCTTTTCAAAAATAAGAGTTTTATAAAGCTCAATTATCTTTAATGAGAAGTCAAAAGTTTTGTCTAAGATTATGTTTTCTGTTTTCATTACAATCTTTGTTTGCTATCTTGTTTTTTCCTTTAGTCTTATTTGTTTAAATTATTCATTATACATTGTGCATTGTGCATTAAATGATGAAATGATTCCGGATAATTTAGCTGCCTTGTTGCTTGTCGGAGATTTGGCGCAGGAAGTGAGGAGGAGGATTGGAATAAAAATAATGTAAAATGTAAAATGTAAAATGGGGTATTATTCCCAGTTCGGCATTTGTTAATTATTTTCATAATGCTTCCTTTTATTTACAGGTTAATGGTAAAAAAATCATAGAATTTTTCAACACTTCGAAATTAGTATTTCTCTTAAATTTTACATTTTTAATTTTCAATTTTAAATTTATTTTCCTTTGAGCTTTTAACGATTGATACCAATATTCTTATTAACTCATCGACATTGTTAAGCAAAAACATGTGTTCCTTAAGATAATTTGTTTTCCATAATATAATCAGCCAGTATCTGGTTTCATAGGCCTCTTTACCCTGTTAAATAAGATTTGAGTCTATTACGGATAAACATTTTGCCGTGAAATGACTTCAAGTACTTTTCTCTATGAGTTGCATCTTGTTGATTCAAGCATGCTTCATAATATATTAACAGTAAAGGTCTTCTATTTTTAGTTGATTCAACTCTTCCTTGGTTATGTTCTTCAAATCTTCGTTTTAAATTCGAAGTGTATCCTGTATAAAATTTTTCATCTTTTTGACTATATAAAACATATGTATAATAAAATTCATTCATTTTAAAACGATTTAACAGGGTGAAGAGCAATATTCATCTTGTTTATGAAATCTTTCTTAGAGCTTCCAATCACAGCTTCGTTAGCATTCGCACCAATTGAAGTTCCTGAGCGAACTAATTGGTCAGCGAGACTATATTCTTTATGCTTATATTTTAAGACTTTACAATAATCGACTATCTCAACAGCAAAATCAAGAGATTTCTTAAGAACAGGATTTGATTCTATGTATGATAAATCTATGTTTGAATTATTCATAATTTTACATTTTAAATTTATAATTTTAAATTGTTTTCAAAACAGCCAGTTCATTCGCTGCGTCATTTGAGTCGTTAATGAGTGAGATTACTCCGGTCAGTGAAGCAGATTTTGGCTTGGTGGAAGAGTCGCTGCAAGAGACCAAAATAAGTAAAAAGTAAGAAGTGAAAAGTAAAAGTATACGATACTTAGTAAAAAGTAAACTGTAAAAAGTAAAATGATTCGATTCTTTCTTCTCTTTCTTCATTTTGACTCCATTTTTTGTTTAGCATTAAGGATGCTTTTTACTGCCATTCGGATAATTTCTTCGAGTAAAGATATTTCTTTCGAGATTGAGTCAAGATATTTGCTGTAAAGTAGCAAATTAAGCCAGTAGCGAGTCTCGTAAGCTTCTTTTAGAGAAATGTTAAATTTCGATATGAAGTCTTTTCTGGATTGAGCGACAACTCCTTCGTTTAAATTTGCTCCAATAGAAGTTGCACATCGTAGCAATTGTTTGGACATAACAAATTCGTGCTTGTCTAGTAATTCTTTGTAAATCTCAATAGTCATAAGCGAGAAATCAAATGCTTTTTTTAACAACGGGTTATCTTCAACTTTCTTATACATTTTTTTTCTTAATCTTTCCTCTTTTGTTTTACTTTTTAGTTTTACTTTATAAAAGCTGTTTTGACATCACATATTCATGTACATTTTGTAATTGTTTAAAAATACCGATTATCATTAATGAGAAATCGAATGCTTTTTTCAGTAACGGATTATCTTCTACTTTCTTATACATACTTGTTATCTATTCTACTCTTTATTTTGGGTTTGGTTTCCTTCATGTATTCAGTTTTACTCTTGACTGTTTAGTTCTAACTTTCTTTTCGTTTCGTTTTCCATTTTACTTTTTAGTTTCTTCAGTCTTTTCATTTTACTTTTTACTTTTCACTTTTTAGTATTAGTTTCTTTAGTCTTTTGTCTTCATTATTCATTATACATTGTGCATTGTCTTATCAAGTTAATCCTGATTCTGCCTTTGTTCTTCACTTTGTTTGCACCGGCGAGACGGATTCCTTTTAGGTTGCTGAGCGTATCGAAGCATACTTTTTTCTTTTCACTTTCTTCAGTCTTTTGTCTTCATCCTGCTCATCCCTTAATCCTGCAAATCCTGATTCTGCCTTTGTTCTTCACTTTGT
>JAQUZN010000140.1 GCA_028691315.1 Candidatus Izemoplasmatales bacterium
CGTACTAATTAAATCATTTAAGCTTGTAATAAAAATCACCATGGGTGTTAATGGCGAAAGCATGGGTGTTAACGACTCAGGCATGGGTGTTAACCAATTTTGTTTATAAAAAAAACAATTATATATTTCTGGATTGTATTTCGACCTTTGTAATCTGATGCAATGTTACTGAAATACATTCGACTTTTTCTTGTTCAAATAAAACAATATTCTTGCCTCCGCTGTGCAAAGAGCTGTTGAATAATATCCCATCAATTATTATATCATCCTTATTGTTAATATATCTAATATATTCGCAAATGAATTGAGTTGGGATATACTCTATTTCAGAGTCGTAACGTCTAATCGGTTTTGACAAATCTGCACTTATGTATCTTTTCAGAAGCATTCTTTTTGTGTATTCAACAATTTCATCTACTTTCGAAAAAGCACTAGCAGATTCTGTGAAGTCAACAAGAATAATTTTTGAATTATCTTTCGTTTTAAAGGTTCCAACACTCACTTCATCAAGAAATGAGGCCCTAACTTCATATAAAGTTGTTTCAACATTCTTGCTAAGATATAAATAAGGAATTCCCGGAGGATTAGCTCTTCCTGCTTGTACCAAAAGATTATCCGGACATCCCATTTCTGCTATCTTAATTTCTTTTTGGTTGCCACTATAATGCAATCTAGCTCTAAAAAAGAGCTCTTTTTCAGGCAATTGCACAGTTTGGCTTAAATGACGTATCCAACCCAATTCTTCTAACTTGTCAATATTTGTGAGAAAGCGTTTTTTCCATTTAATCTCCTCCTTCAATGTATCCCAATAAGAAGAACATTCGATGATATCATCTGTATAATCAACCGTTATATCTGTGTTGATAAATGGAGATTTTAAAGCGAGAAGAATATCTGAAAGGATATTATTACAAGTCGCTTCCCCGGAAAAAAGATCCCAGTCTTTTTGTATCATTTGAGCAAGTGGAATTCCAATGGCACTCGATTTGAAAATCTGAATGAATTCTGCAAAGAAATCCAACAACTCATCAATTTCAATAAGCTCCGAATTTAAACCATTCTCGCAATAATCACATTTTCCCTTCTCAATCGAATTTGAAACAATGAATTGTTTAAGTTCCAAATCATTGAAACAATGAACACAGACTTTCATGATTACTAATCGATTTTTATCACATCGTTCATTAGCTCCAGATGATTCTTGATTGAAATCTTTTTAACCATGCCTAATCCTGGATATGATCTGCTGTTATAATAGGCTCTTAATTCCTCTGTAGCAAAATTATGAATGTTTTTAGAGTTTAGAAATGCGACTGTTTTTTCAGCTGCCTCTGCAAATTTTCTTTGGATATTAGATTGATCATCATTAGTTATGGAAGTAAAATGCTTTATCCAAATCTCTTTATTTTCCTTTTGATATGTTAAATGAATCGCTACAGCATAAGGAGCAGCTCCTCCTTCTATATAGTCACTCACAAGCACTGTATAATCCGAAAACCCAGCGTAACCTTCTTCTTTGTAAAATAGATGTTCTTCGGAAAATTTTTCTTCTGCCATCATTAAATAGTCGCTGTTGCGTTTTTGAGCTTTAAAATTATCATCAAGCCTTATCAACTCTTTTCCGAAATTCTTGAGCTTTCGTTTTAATGTTTTATTTTCCGTTGACACAATGTATTTTATGCTTGGCAGTAGAGCCAATTTATCAAAATCGGCATCGCAACTATCGGTGTTTTCTGAACAGATTAACATAATATCTGCATATCCCGATTCTTCTATTTGGCTAGTAACAGCCAAGTAATTATTGGTTACGATAAATGTTGGAATCCATTTTGAAGAATCCACGAGTTCTTCTTTCAATGTGTCTGTAATTTCCAGCGGATTATTAATCTCACCAACTTGAGGATTCAAGATTAAAGCAAATTTTACGTGACCCTCAATGAGTTTTGGCAAAGCCAGTTTCATACTATTAAATGTATTCTTGACAGGCTCAATAATTGGAATTATGTTGTTATTTTCTCCATGATGAAGAGCATATTCACGCAATGCGATGAGCTCAAATTGTCTTCCTCTTAAGTATGGGTAATACATATCAGCTTAAATTTATCGTTTTACACAGTTTCGAATTCAGTTCTTGATATAAATCAACATTAATATTCATAGCTAAACACAATTGTCTCAACTCATTATGAAAAGCATGAATAACCTCTGTATTTGATTTTCTCTTTTTGAGTTCCTCAATAAAAAGATGATTCAATTTCTCGCTTGGTATTTGTCTTATCAATTCCTTGCAAATATCAAACATATTGAAGCTATCCATTTCTGGAAGCTCTCCATAGTATTGTTTGACAATATTTTTGTATTCTGATGTTCTAATGGATCTTATCAGTGTGTCGGCATCAATATACTTATTCTCATTTGCATCTCTAACTTCTCTCATAACAAGAGATCTAGGCCGTTCAATCAATTCGATGATTCCAATATTTTTATCTTCCTGTAAATACTTATCAACTAAAGATTCATGGGTGATTATATAACACTTTTTAAAAATTTTAGTATAGTCGGCTAATTGACCGCCTAAACGCCTATTTGAATCAAGTTCCGTTTTTATCTCGAATGCCTTACTTGTACCATTAAACATTACAATATCCGCAATAGAATTACCAACTCTGAATTCGTTGATTGCAATAGTATTTTTGACTCCATATTTATCCAAAAGCAAATTGTTGATAAAAGTGTTTTTGTACACGTATTCGCTTCTATACTGCTTAATCAATTCTTTATAAATAAATTGTATGTAGTCGTGATAGGTGTTTATGCTTTTCCCAATTTTGGGTTTGTCAAACCTCTCAATTCTTACATTTAAAAAAGAATAATCATCATACTGCAACAGCTTTTGAAAAGATATACTTGAAAACACCGAAGAGTAACTCCTTAGTTTTTCCAATGTCTTATAATCGCCTAATAATGCCATATTTATTCTCAGAATTTCCGAATTAATTAGTATTCAAAGTTATTAATAATTTTGCTCTTAAAAGTAAAAAAGAATTGAATTTATCGCTGAAAAACAAATAATTAATTACTTATCGATTGACTTCAAAACAGTTTCAGCTATCCCAGTTTCTTAATAATATTCAGGCCGTCGCGAAGGGGAAGAATGTAATTCTCAACGCGGCGGTCTTCTTTTATCTTCTTGTTAAAGCGGATTATTTCCTGGGTCTGGGCATCGCCGGAAGGCTTTTCGGCATACACTTTTCCATCCCAGAGCACATTGTCGGCAATTATATATCCGCCTTCGCGTACCAGAGGGAAAACAAGGTCGTAATATGCGCAGTACTCTCTTTTGTTTCCGTCTATGTATACAAGATCGTATGTTTTGCTGAGCTTCGGAAGAATCTCCTTTGCATCACCGAAATGCATTGTTATTCTGTCGCCTACTCCTGCCTTTGAAAATCCTTCAAGAATGAGGCTTTCCAGTTCGTCGTTAATTTCAATTGCATCCATGTGCCCGCCGGGTTTTAAGCCAAGAGCAAGGCAAATGGCAGAATAACCTGTAAATGTTCCAATTTCCAGAATATTTGAAGACGAAAGCATCTCTGCCATGGATGTGAGATAGCGGCCAACAATGGGGCCCGACAACATCCTGGCGTGATTTGTCCGCAGGTTGGTCTCCTTTTCCAGCCACTCAAGCGCTCCGTTAAGTTCTGTGCTATTATCTGCGATATATAAATCTAGACCGGGCATTTTACTTATAAATTAGAGTTATGAGATTGTCCTCAGAAAAGATATCATTTGCTGCTTCGAAAATTTCATGAGCTGTTATCTCTTCTATTTTTCGCCTAAGTTCACCTATCGGTTCCACTTTATTAAAAACCAGCAGCGACTTGCCAATGTTGAGACATTGTGCCTCTGCATTGTCCATTGAAATTGCAAGCTGACCAAGCAACTGTTTTTTTGCAGCCTTTAATTTCCCGGGAGATATCTCCTTCTCTTTGAGTAGATTAAATTCTTTCGTTACAAGGGAGATGCATTTGTCGAGACTGGATTTGTCTGTACCAAAATAAACTGAGAATACTCCGGTATCTGTAAATGGAGTATAAGACGCATCAATTGTATAGGCAAGAGCATGTTTCTCCCGGAGAACCTGATTCAGTTTAGAATTGAGAGCAGGCCCGCCAAGGATATTTGTCAAAAGGGCAAGAGGAAGGCGGCGTTTGTCATAAAAACTGTATGCTCTCCCTCCCACTACACAGTGTGCCTGATAACTCCTTTTGGATATTATTTTTACTGTTCCTCCGGCACAGGGTGGCATTGGTTGTACTTCTGGCACCTCAGTTGCATTTGTCAGTTTATCCGTATGTTCGAAATATTTTCTGACGAGTTTCTCACATTTTTCAAAAGGCAAATCGGCAACAATTGAGAAGCTCATATTTTCCGGCCGGTAATTTAACGAGGTAAATTCGCGGATGTCTTTTGAAGTAATTCGTTTTATGCTTTTTGGCGTTCCAAGTATGTTTCCTGCCAAAGGGTGACCGCCAAAAAGTTCCTCTTCAAAATCGTCGAAGATAA
>JAQUZN010000020.1 GCA_028691315.1 Candidatus Izemoplasmatales bacterium
ATTACCCGTTCTGAACCATTGATAATAAAAGTACCAATAGGGGTCATCATAGGAATATCACCCATGAAAATCTTTTGTTCCTTGATAGAGTCTGAAGAAACAACTTCTCCGGTTTGAGCATCTACCATATCTCTGTTTCTTAACTGTACTTTCACCTTTAAAGGGCGAGAGTAAGTTATGTCTTTTTCTTTACATTGTTCTACATTGTATTTAGGTTCTTCTAACTCATAATCCTTAAAATACAACTCAAGATTTTCTGTAAAGTTGGTAATTGGTGAGATGTCCACAAACAACTCTTTAAGACCAGTTTCAATGAACCAATCAAAAGAAGAAGTTTGTACTTCAATCAAATTTGGCAACTCCACATTTGATTTCACACGCGAGTAATTTCTTCTAATTCGCTTCTTTCCGTAATTTACGGTTTTGTAATCCACAAAATCACCCCTATATTTAATTAATTTTTATCCATACGCTTCAAATAACGTGAAAAATGCAAAAATGCGCATTCTATCGCATTTAAATATATTATCATAATCATGTCAATTAGTCAATTATTTTTGACATTTTATAACATAATAACCTGATTTCTTCTCTAATATTAATACTTTTGAATACCATCGCTCACATTCCTTAATTGCGGATAATGCTCCCTGTTTCTTTTGGATCACTATATAAAGTGCTCCATTGTCATTTAAATGTGATTTTGCTTCAAAGAACCATACATAAATAACCTTTTTCCCAGCACGTATTGGTGGGTTAGTCACGATTGCATCAAATAATATCTGAATATTTTCAAATCCATCGCTTTGAATGATTTCAAGATTCACGTAATTGGCAAGAGCATTCTTTTTTGATAACATAAGTGCTCTTGGATTGATATCCACCATTGTAACCTGTGCACTACTATTCTCTTTTTTTAAAACTATCCCTATGGGACCATATCCACACCCGAGATCAAGAATTGTGTTTGCTTCAAGTGGCAAGATTGTTTCTAAAAGAACTCTAGAGCCGAAGTCTAATCCCGCCTTTGAAAAAACACCTTTGTCAGAAGTCATAGTATAGTCTTTTTGATTTATTTGAAATTGAATTTGGTGAGGGCGGCTTTCAAGCAAGTCATTGTCTTTTGAGTAATAATGGCTCATAAAAAAATCCTCCTATAAAACGCCAAAAACCTGAGATATTCTCAGGTTTTAGTGTTTTCTTAATAGATTACTTTAATTCTACCGTTGCTCCGGCATCTGTTAATTTTTTAGCTATTTCTTTTGCTTCGTCTTCTTTAACTTTTTCTTTAATTGCTTTTGGAGCTGCATCCACTAAATTCTTAGCTTCAATAAGTCCAAGACCAGTTAATTCACGAACAACTTTAATAACTGCAACTTTGCTTGGTCCAACGCTTGTTAAAATAATATTAAATTCTTTTGGTCCTTGATCTTCTACTTCAGCTGCTGATGCGGCTGGAGCTGCAGATACTGCAGATGGATCAATACCGAATTCTTCTTTCATTGCATCAATTAATGCTTTGATTTCAAGAATTGTCATACCTTTTAAAGATTCAATAAATTCACTTGGTGTTAATTTTGCCATTTTTCATATCCTCCTAAGATTATTCTTCTTTGTTTGCAATCATGTAAAGACCTACTGAAAGATCTTTTAATGGTGCTAATAATTGTGAAGCTAACATTGTTAGTAATACTTCTCTTGATGGTAATGATGCGATTTGTTTAATCTCTGCAGGTTGATAGAAATCTCCGTCAACGATTCCAGATTTTACAACTAGTTTTGGATTCTTTTTTGCAAATTCATGTAGTACTTTTGCGGCAGAAACTGCATCATTATATGCAAATACTATGCCGTTTGGTCCATACAAGTCTGCATCAAGCCCGTTGTAACCTAGACTGTTTGCTGCTCTTCTCGAAATGTTGTTTTTTGTAACAACAAGTTCGCATCCTTCTTTACGTAATTGACGACGTAAAGTTTCTGTTTTGTCAACTGTTAATCCACGGTACTCAGCTACAACAATCGATTTTGCTTTTTGCATTTTGGTAGTGATTTCATTCACTGCCTCTTGTTTTACATTGATTACTGTTTCTCTAGACATCTCTTGCACCTCCTATAATGTCGTTTGAAAATAAAAACCTCTTTTCGAAGAGAAAAGAGGAATAAATAAACTTTATTTATTGTCTTTGTCTCGGTAGGATATTAAGCTATTTGCCCCTACTGTCTTCGATAAAGCTATTCATTTTTTTTAGTTTTCGACAGATACGCCAGGTCCCATTGTTGATGAGATTGCTACGTTCTTCATGTAAATTCCCTTCACTGTGGAAGGTTTTGCTTTATTGATAACATCAAGTACAGAGTTAATATTGTCAACTAACTTATCTGCTGTAAATGATACTTTACCAACAACTGCTTGAATATTTCCGCTTTTGTCAACACGATAAGTAATCTTACCACCCTTTGACTCAACGACCGCTTTAGAAACATCCATTGTGACAGTACCTGTTTTAGGGTTTGGCATTAAGCCTTTTGGTCCTAATAAACGACCAATCTTACCTAAAGTAGCCATCATATCTGGAGTAGCAATAACAACATCAAAGTCAAACCATCCACCTTGGATTTGTACGACTAAGTCATCGTCTCCTACGAAATCTGCACCAGCATCTTTCGCTTCTTTTGCTTTCTCACCTTTTGCAAAAACCAAAACTCTTTTTTCCTTACCTGTTCCATGAGGCAAGACAAGAGCGCCACGAAGATTTTGTTCAGCCTTACGCGGGTCAAGGTTTAAGTTTAAAGCTAATTCTACAGATGCATCAAATTTTTCAAAAGAAATTGCTTTTACAAGTTCAATTGCTTCTAGTAAAGCATATTTTTTCTCTCTATCAACTTTTGATAATGCTGCGATAAATTTTTTTCCTTTTTTTGCCATGTTATTTTCCTCCTATATCTGGTTTTAGCGGAAATTTCCTCCCATATATAGTTGTATATTTCTAACAACTATTATGCTTAGTCGACTACGACGATTCCCATATTTCTTGCTGATCCTGCGATAATGCGACTTGCTGCTTCTAAATCATTCGCATTTAAATCAGGCATTTTGACTGCGGCAAGTTCTAACAATTGTTGTTTAGTAATCGTTGCGACAGTTTCTTTCTTTGAATTACTTGCACCCTTTTGAATCTTGCATGCTTTTTTTAACAAATCGCTAGCTGGTGGTGTTTTGGTAATAAAAGTAAATGATCTATCATCAAATACAGTGATTACTACTGGAATAACACTACCTACTTGTTCTTTTGTTCTGTCATTGAATTGCACACAAAATTGTTGGATGTTTACGCCTGCTTGTCCTAAAGCCGGTCCAATTGGTGGCGCTGGTGTTGCTTTTCCGCCAGCAATTTGGAGTTTTACGACAGTTTTAATTTCTTTAGCCACGAAAGACACCTCCTTATTTTCGTGATGTGGTAATTGGACAATGTCCTCCCACTCATGCGTTCACATTTCACACGCTTAGATATTATACAATGATACTTTGTTCTTTGTCAAGTTTTATTTCTTAAAAAATGGCCGTTTTAGATATCAAACTTCGCATTAATTTCGGAAGGGGTTTTTCTTAACAAACTAAACACTGGCAACATTCCAAACAAGATATTTGTCGCATATATTAATACAATTCCTAATATGAATAAATATAATGGGAAATAAAAGACAGATGTAAAATCACCAATTGATTTTTGGACTTGATTGATGATATAAGTCATAAACAAATAACCCGATAATGACCCTACAGTTGTAAATGCAATGATTTCTGAAAAGAAGATTTTATATATATCATTTTTCGTTGCGCCAATAGCCCTATAAATTCCAATTTCCTTAATCCTACTTAACATACTTGATCTCATAATAAAAAAGATATATACAACGATTCCTGCGAATGTAATAATTACTGTTTGCAACTGAGATGCAATTTCGGTTCTCATATTCGCTAAGTATTCTGACCGAACAACATCATACGAATCAATGGCGTTAAATCCTAACGCCTCAATATCGTTTACCGCAGCACTAACATCATTAGAAAAAAAACTAATGTTCACTGTTCCGGTAGTTAATAAAAGACTTCTTGTTAGTAGTTCTTGGTAGTCTGGATTTGAAACAATCGGTTTATACGTCGTTTCAGAGCTATAAAGTCCAACAACCTCAAATGTTTTTCCACCAATAATCACATCTTGACCTAAAACTCCTAATTGATCACTGAGGATTACTTCACCTTGATTTTGTATCTCGATTCCAGAAGTAATAATGTAATCTCCTTCGGCGCAGCCTAAAGCTGTGTATGCTCTAGATCCATTATGATTAAAAAAGTGGATGTTGTTATCGGTTAATACAACAACAGGCGACTCAGTTTTTATAATACCGACAATTTTAACTGAATAGTTTAGGTCACTCGTTGAAAAAAAGGCGCCTATCAATGATTGGTAATCAGTAGCACCTAAATCGCTCACTGATTTATCTTCAAGAATTTTTTTTGCTATCCATTCATCAATTACGATTTCGTATTTGTTTTCTGGAAGTTTTCCAAAAGTTAAGTCCGATGGATTCACTTGAGAAAGCGGGACAGGGAATATTTGCAAAGAAACACCCCAATACCTATTAACGCTACCTTGATATAAATCAATATACATTAGTGAAGTTCCCAAAGCACTTTGGTAAGGTGAAATCCCATCAACTGCTGATGTAGAAATAATGTCTGAAATATTTGCAAAAGTCATTGTGTCTGTTTTCTCAACTGAAACAAGATTGACTGCAGTTACTAAGAAATCAGATTCTTCTACATTTGTTAAATTACCAAAGGTTGCTAGATTGTATACAACTAACCCAGATATAGCAAAATATGCTAGAAGGAATAATTTTCCAAAGAATTTCCTTTTTTTAAATACTTTTCTAAATCCAGCTTTAAGTGTATCTTTAAACCTAAAGAAAGATTTTTTGCCAGAGCTTTCTATTTTACCAAACTGGCTTAAGTCGAATATATACTCATTTGCATCATCCGTTTCGGGTTTTTTATAATGATCATTAATTAGTTTAATCTCAGAATCATTAGTTATGTACTTCACTTTTGCATATGAATCAACTTTAACAAATAAAGTGTTATTAAAATAAATCAGCTTAACTGTAGGTGACTCATTCAATTTATCTTGATAAAAATATTCAACTGGAAACGGTTCGTTTCCAGTTGATGAATCTAAATCTTTTAAGTAGATATTTCGATCATCAATATGTTCTAGGGTTCTGTTGCCTTGGTTTTCATAATCCTTTATGATTTTCCCATCTTGCAACTCAATTACACGGTCCGCATAAAAATCAACTAATTCACGCTCATGACTAACCAAAATCACCAGACAAGTCTGACTAATTTTTTTAATAATCGACATAACTTCAAATGTATTATTCGCGTCTAAATTTCCTGTTGGTTCATCCGCTAATACCACTTTTGGATTTTTAGAAATAGCTCTTGCAATCGCCACACGTTGTTGTTGTCCCCCAGATAACGCTTGGACATTACGTTTCCGATAGTTATACATCCCCACGCTTCTTAAAACATAATTAATCCGCTCTTCGACTAAATCTTTATCATATAATCCTGCCATATTAAGAGCAATTTCGACGTTTTCATATACTGTTTTATCGATAATTAAGTTGTAATTTTGAAAAATATAACCGATGTATTTGTTTCTTACTACATCCCATTTTGCAGGATTATATCCTTCTAATTTAGTATCATCAAATAAAAACTCACCAGATTCCACTTTATCTAAACCACCAATAACGTTTAGCAAAGTTGTCTTTCCACATCCAGAAGGCCCAGTAAGTGCAACTAGTCCTGTTTCTGGAAATTCAAGAGATGTATTGTCAATTGCATGAATTTCGTTCAGTTTTCCTTTGTTATAAAACTTATTTACATTAAGTAATTTTATCATGTCTATTCCCCCTACTCTGCTTTAAGAACCCGATTAACGGATTCTGTAAAAATACGAGAACAATATTTTCTCGAAATAATAAGTGACATGATTGTCAAAATAACGAAAAATCCAAAATAATCCGCAATCGAATAAGATTGAAGTGAATAAACTAATCCACCAACTCTAGACTGCGTCTTCAGAAAAATAGTAACGGCTAAGAACAAAGTAAAACTTAGTAAAGCAACAAAGATGTTCTCCAAGTAAATGAAATACTTGATCATCTTTTGGTTGGCTCCAATCGTTCGAAAGATGGCGTAATCATGTAATTTAGTGTTAATAATTGCTTTAAAAATAACGTAGGTTATCAACGTCGAACCTAAAACTGTTATTGTCAGCAAAGCTATCTTTCCAATTGATAGTAACATTAATACAAGCCCTGTAAAATCATCTCCAGTATCAGAATCGAAAGGATAGAAAACTTTAAATTTTGAAGTGAGAATTGTTTTGTCAATTGAACCGATATCTTTTACAAGATCTTTCACATTTAAATCGGTATTTGCAATCACACTAACTTGATAAACATCATCATAAACAAATTTATCAAAAGTTGCTTGATTAAGCGTAATATACCCTAAAGAATCTGTCTCTTGAAGATTATATGTTCCGTACCTTATTGTAATATTTTCTAGCGTTCTTTCTACATAATAATCAGCTAAAGTAAAAGAACCAGTAGCTTCACAATAAGTGCTACTTTCACAAGTCATCTCATAAAAATAGTACGGCATTACAAGCAAGTCATTAGGTAATGTATTATCAATTTTAATTGAATATCCGCCTAAATTTCCTGTATACGTAACTGGATTTGAACTTGTATCCTCACCCACAAAATTTGTACTAGATACATATGAAAAATATGAACTTTGAGCCATATCTGAAAACTGTAAATCTGAAAGAATGATATATGCTCCAGACCAAGTATTAGTTATATCCATATATATTAGGTTAGCGTCTACAATACCAACAATGGTATAGGATTGAATGTCACTTGCTTCTGAATACATAGAACTTTCATCTACAAATTCATGGTTTAAGTAATCCTCAGGAGTATCCAATCTATCACCTGTAATCGCAATAACAATCTCATCTTCAGCCGCAGGCATTCTTCCTGCAACAAGAATTGATTCATTTTCAATTACGCTTGCTGGTAAAAACAGTCCACTTAGATAGGTATTATTATAAGGGTTATTAGGATCATCATTAGCATATAAACTTATGCTTCTGTCTAGAAAATAATCAAAGGGAATAACTGTTTGAACATTACCCAGTTCAGATAATTGGTCTAAATCCGCTTGTGAAAAAACTGATTTATCAGTTTTTCTTACAATTGTTCTTGAAATACTGGTATTTTGAAAATAATAATTATAATTATAAGAAATGTCATTCATATTAACATTGAATGTTCCATACATTAAAGCAACAAAGAACGCAAAAAAAGAAAACACAATAATCATCAAAAAGGTTTTCTTAGGAACTGAAAATAAGTTTCTAAGTGCCATTTTGATAAACTCCGTAAATTTAATTCTTTTTTCTTCGTCTGGAATCACTGGGAGATTTTGTTTGTTCACCTTTTTTAGTTCTTGATCTTCAACAATCTCACCATCAAAAACTCTTATTTTTCGAGTCGCAAATTCTTTAACTTGTTCAAAATCATGAGTAACGATAATAACCAGTTTATCCTTAGAAATTTCATGAAGTAATTCTAAAATTTGACGAGCTGAAACGCTATCCAGGTTCCCGGTAGGCTCATCAGCCGCAATAATTGGGCAGTCTTTCGCTAAAGCTCTAGCAATAACAACACGTTGTTTTTGACCACCAGACAATTTAGTTGCACGGTGGTGGATATGCTTTTCTAGTCCCACTCGAGTAATAATTTCAAGTGCTCTTGCACGTACTTTATCTTTTGGAAAACCAGATAAAATAAGCGGAGCTTCTACGTTTTGTAAAACAGTATAAGAATCGATAAGGTTATAATTTTGAAAAACAAAAGCAATATATTTCTTCCTGTAATTTTCCATATCAACAACTGAAAAATACGAAGTTTCTTCGCCGTTTAAATAAATTTCACCATCTTCAAAAGTATCAATTCCAGATATCACATTTAAGAGTGTTGTTTTCCCTGAACCTGATTCGCCGACTATCGCGACGAATTCATTCACATGAAGTTCCAAGTTCACTTTTCTTAATCCTAATGCAATAACGTTGTTGGAATTATAGTATTTTGAAACGTTGACAAGTTTTATCATATAAATTCCTCCGTTAAATCACATAAATTATAGCACAAAATCAGTATATTTGAAATTAATATCCAGCCAATTTACTTAATTTTTACAAAAAATAAAAAAAGCCAGAAATTCTGGCTTTTATAATACTTCGATTTCAGCAAAATCCATTTCTATCGGTGTTTTACGTCCAAACATATCAACTAACACGACCACTTGGCCCTTTTCGTTGTCGATGGTGTCAATGACACCTATTTGTCCAGCAAACGCACCAGCAGCCAATTTAACCTTTTGACCAGGTTTTGCATTTAATTTTTGAACTTGTAATAATCCGCATTGTTTAAGTATCGGATTGATTTCATCAGGCATTAATGGAATTGGTTTTGTTCCACCACCACTACTACCTAAGAACCCTGTAACTCCTGGTGTGTTACGAACAACGAACCACGAATCATCGGTAACAATCATTTCAATAAATACATATCCCGGAAACATTTTAACCATTTTTTCTTTAGTTGATCCATCCGGTTTTTTTTCAGTTCTTGATTCTTCTGGTATCATTACTTGAAAAATTAAGTTTTCCATTTCCATTGTTTCAATACGACGCAAAATATTTTCTCTTACGGAGTTTTCTTTACCAGAATAAGTTTGAACAATATACCATAAACTTTTAGCTGTATCCATGATAACTATTGTTTCAATCCATATAGCCAGTGGAATAACGGGTCAAGTGCGAGGCTATATAAGGTAAATAATAACATAAGGAAAATTAAAAATGCAAATACTCTGGTAGTGTCTCTAACTAATTGTGAAGCTGAAGCCCAAGACACTTTCTTTAACTCAACGAAACTTGGTTTCAATATTGGAAGAAGCAAGTAAATAATCACTAAAGTGCCAATAAGAACTAGTACAACACCCACAATGATTCTACTTAACGTTGTTTGAAAAAAGAAATCAATAAATTTAATTCCAGAATTTCCTAAAACTGCGGTTAAGTCAGTGCTTCCGAATTTACCCATAATGATATATACACCATATAAAAGTAGGATTGGAGAAAGTACGGCTAATAACCAGTTTTCAATGGTATATTCTTTTTTAAGAATTTCCATAACTCTGGAATGTTTTTCCTCAGGCATGTACTTTTCAGGTTTTACGACTTTTGGAGATTGAACTTTTTTTTCTTTTAATTTTTTTTCTTCGATATTTTTCATAATATCCTCCTACTTACTTTCCTTATGAAGGGTGTGTTTTTTGCATTTTTTGCAATATTTTAATGCCTCGAACCGAACTGTTCGAGTTTTATCTTTTTTTATCTCATAATTGCGTGATAAACATTCTTGGCAGATTAAAACTGCTTTTTCATTCATATTATCAACTCGCTTGCTTTATTAAATGTATCAAAATTTGTGTCATTTGTCAAGAAAATCATTATTCTAAATGCAATTTTAGTTTAGTTCTAATTCGATCAATTGCATTATACACTTTTTTTGTATCACAGTTTAGATTTGTAGCTATCTCTTGATGCGTATTTTCATGAAAGAATTTCATCTGAAAAACATCTTTTTCAAACGAAGAAAGTTGATTAACAAAATCATTAAAATCATCTTTTGTAAAGTATGCATGAGGCGATTCCCTGATTTCATAATCAAATAATAATGGTAGTTTTTCATTTAGAAATTTATAATATCTAGATTTTGATCTTATAATCGTAATATATCTGTTTTCAAGATTTAATTCAAAGTATCTGGTGAATGTTTTGTTAAACTCGGGTTTGAATTTTTTAATAGATTTGTATAGGACAATAAGTCCTTCTTGAAAGGCATCATCATATTCATAGCCTAAGTTGAATTTTCCAATCTTTTTCGCAATAAACAACTTATACTTACTCGCCATCAGATTTAATGCTTCTTCGCATCCTTCCTGAACCATTGCGATAATTTCAAAGTCGTTATATATGCGAAAATCCACCAAATTATCCTCGCTTTCTTCTTAATATATCAAAAATCAATATGCCAGCACTAACCGACGCGTTTAAACTATTCATTTTACCTTTCATCGGTATTGTTACATTTAAATCTGTATGATCGCTAACCAAACGTTTGATTCCAAATCCTTCAGATCCAATAATTAAACATAATGGTCTGTCAATAAAAATTTCTTGATAATCATGAGTAGCTTCAAGTGAAGTACCAACAATCCAAAACCCTGCTTTTTTCAACTTTTCAATGGTTTGAGTCAAATTGATAACTTCAATCACTTTAACATACTCAATAGCTCCAGCAGAAACTTTTGCAACTGTACCGCTTAATTTAGCACTTCGATTTTTAGGAAGTATGACCGCATCAACACCACCAGCCTCGGCACTTCTTAAAATAGCACCTAGATTATGCGGATCTTCAATTTCATCAAGCATTAATAAAAATGGATTTGTTGTCAAATCAAGTGAAGAAATGATATCTTCTAAAGTATATGTTTTATAATCTTCTATCTCTAAAACAATTCCTTGAGCATTATTAGAAAATCGTCTTTCAAACACGTTCTTTGGTAAAACTTCAATTTCCACTTGTTTTTCTTTTAGTTTCGCCAAAACATCATGCTTAAAACCTTCAACAATAAATGCCTTGAATATTTGCTTGTTGGAAAGACATACTTCCATTGCTGGATTTCTTCCATAAATTGTTATACTCATATCTATCACCGCTTTCATTATACCATAATTATTGTGTTTATTTCTTGAATTAAATTCCAATTAGAAGACAAAAGAACTCCGTTTTACTGTGGGAGTTCTTCAATAATAGCAATGCTTTTTAATATGATTTGTTCTAATCTTTCAAACTGATTTTCTAATAGTAGAAATCCGATTAAAGCTTCAAATCCTGTAGCCTGGCGATATGTATCGAGGTCAGCGTTTTTAGGCTTATGTGTTGAAGTAGCGTTTCTTCCTCTTTTATAAACAGAAATTTCGTCCTCTGTCAAAAAAGAATTAACTAAATACTGTACTGATTTTGATTGTCCAAGAGCGCTTGTGTACATAATCGCAAGTTTATGCAAATCATTGACTTTTGTATATCCTTTACTCATCAAATACGTTCTTATTTGTAGTTCATAATAGGCGTCACCTAAATAAGCTAGTGTTAATCCACTGTGTTGTGTCATATTTTTCCTTTTTCTTGTAAAATGCCGCGATAGTGATCGGCCAACTTAAAGTCTTTATTCTTTCTGGCTTCATTCCAAAGCGTAAATAATGATTTATCTTCGCTTGATAAGGGTTCTAAATGAAAGTCAAAACCTAAGATACCAGTCATTGACAATACAACTTTTAACGCTTGATTTAGCAATGAAAAATCACTATTTTGTCTCATTAAGACATTAATTGATTTTACCATTGCTTGTAGTTCTGTAATAGCGTTTGGCGTGTTAAAGTCTTGTTCAAAGGCATCATTAAAACGGTTCAACATTCCAAGAATTTCTTCGTTTTCAACCGTAGTTTCTGATAGTTCGTTATTTAAATCCAAGTGACGGTATAAAGATGTTACTGTATTTTCAAGTTTGATGTAGTCTTTTTCAACAGCTTCTAAAGAATCCATATTGAAGTTAATGGGTGAACGGTAATATGTAGAAAGCAAAAACAAACGGAAAGCCATTTTATTGCCTGGTAAGTCCTTCACAAAAAGGCTGTTTCCTAAACTTTTGCTCATCTTTTCGCCTTCCATGTTCAATCTGCCATTATGCATCCAAAAATGAGCGATATTGTTATTATGAGTTGCCATCGACTGAGCAATTTCATTTTCATGATGAGGGAAAAGAAGATCTGATCCACCTCCATGAATATCAATCTCACCGCCAAAAATATCATCAATCATCGCAACACATTCTGTGTGCCATCCAGGTCTTCCTTTAGAATATGTACTATCCCAAGCAATGCCTTCATCTGTTTTTTTCCATAAAGTAAAATCAAGTGGGCTTTCTTTCAGTGGATTAACATCCACTCTTGCACCGCTAATTAAATCATCAAGTTTACGGTTTGATAAATGCCCATATTCATCTATTTTTGATACTCTAAAATATACATCGCCTTGTATAGAATAAGCATAACCAAGTCGAACTAATTCATCAATGTAGCTAATAATTTTTGACATATATTCAGTGACTTTTGGTTGAATATAATCCGTAAAACAGCCTAAATTTTTTAAATCCGTTAAAAAAGAATTGATGTAGAACCTAGTTACTTCAAGTTCTGTTAAGTTTTCTTCAATCGCTTTATTGATAATTTTATCGTCAACATCAGTGAAATTTGAAGCAAATTTCACTGTATATCCTTTGTATTCAAAATACCGCCTAACCGTGTCAAAAAAAACTACTGGTCTCGCGTTTCCAATATGGATATAATTGTATACTGTCGGCCCACATACATATATAGACACTTGGTTTTTCTTGATGGGGACAAAATCTTCTAAAGATGAGGTGTAGGTATTATATATTTTCATACGTTCATCCTTTCTATCTTGTATCTATTATATGAGATTGTCTATCATTTTTCAAGAGATATCAAAACTCAAAAAAAGAGCCAGTGATTTATAGCTCTTTTTTGTTTACTGATTATTTTGATTAATAATTAAATACTCAAGTTCATCTGGAGGTAAGGCTTTTGAAAAATAAAAGCCCTGAACAATATCGCAATGATATTTTTTTACGATTTCGAGCTGTTCAAAAGTTTCAACACCTTCAGCTACAACTCTCATTCCTAGTCGGTGAATGAGCGTAATAATAGATTCGAGAATCAACGCATTCTTTTTCTCAGTTACAATTCTTTTGATAAATTCGCGATCAATTTTAACGACATCAATTGGTAATCGTTCTAAATATGTAAGTGAGGAAAAACCTGTACCAAAATCATCCATCATAACCATAATTCCCAAAGCTCTAAGCTTAGTAAGTGTCTTAATCGCCAAATCAAAATTTTGTATAACAGAAGTTTCGGTAACTTCAATTCTAATTGATCGAGGATCTATATTGTATTGATTTATATAGTCAATAATTTCCGATATCAAATTGGGGCTTTCTAGTGAGCGCTTCGACAGATTAACTGAAATATAAAAGTCATTCAATCCTAATTCATTCCATTTGCTTTTTTGTTGGAGCACTCTTTCAAATACATAAGTATCAATCGCTGTAATTATTTGTGATCTCTCTGCAAGTGGTATAAACTCTGCAGGTGAAACCATGCCTTTTTCAGGGTGTGTCCAACGAATTAATGCTTCTACTCCAATGATTTTATTCGTAGAAAGTCGGTATATAGGTTGATAATGAATAGCAAACTCATTATTTTTAATTGCTGTTCGAATCTCAACAGACAGATCAATTAGGCGTTGAGTTGATTCTTTCATCGTTTCATTAAAGACTTTAATTTGACCTCTTCCATTATCTTTTGCGAAAAATAATGCAGTGTCAGCTTTTTGAAATAATTCTGAAAAGTTAATTCCATCGCGTGGATAAAACGTGACGCCTGCACTCATCGCTAAATAAAATTTTTGTGATCCGAATATCCACACTTTTTCAATTGGAAGAATAATTGATTTGATTATTTCGATAATCTTGTCTTCTTCAAAAGGGGATTCAATCAGAAGAATAAATTCATCTCCTCCCACTCTGGATACAAAATTGGGGGCTGAAATTTGATTTTGCAAGATTTTTGCAACATCCATAAGCAATTGATCACCAATGGTATGCCCTGTGGTTTCATTAATTTGCTTGAAATTATCAATATCAAAATAAACGAACGCAAATCTCGATTTTTTTTCTTCAGAAATAAAACGGTTAACTTCTGATTCAACTCCATTTTTGGATGGCAAGTTCGTTAATGAATCAATATATGCCATTTTATATAATGTTTCTTCCATTTGAACATGCTCAGTAATATCTGTATGTGAACCTACCATACGAACCAACTTGTCATTTTCCCAAATACCTAATCCTTTACTTAATACATTGCGATACTCGTCATTACTTAATCGCAAGCGGAAAACGGACTCATACTCTGATGTTTCTCGCATAAAATATTTTTTAACATCAGATTTAGTCTTTTCTCGATCATCTTTATGGATAAGCTTAATCAACTCGACAAATGAATGTGGTGCGGTTTCAGCTGTGTAGCCAAATTCTTTATACCAATTGCTTGAAACTTCATAAATATCTTTTTCAATGTCCCAGTCCCAAATACCATCATGAGATCCCTCTACTGCAATTTGATATCTTTGATTACTGAGTTGTAATTGTTTTTTGTTTTCTTCTAAACTAAAATTTTGCTTAACAAGTTTTCTCTCTGCATGTTCTAATTGCTTGTATGTTTCATTGAGAATATCATATGCATTTTTTGTCATTTTTGCAGATTGAATATAGATTCTCATTTGTCTACGAATAATAAAGAAAAATGCCAACCCTGTTAAGACTACGTAAAACCATCCTTTATATAGTTGGATTTTCTCAATAACATCGTGATTTTCTATTAAAAAGACAAGTAATGTGTCAGTCAAAAGTATCCATAAAGCCCCAAAAACAATGTAAATTATAATCAAACGAAAAGAAGCCCTATTTGCACTCATTATTTCCGCTTTATCGGTTTTGTTATGAATAATCGTTTCCCTTGGAAAAATAATTTTCTCTTTTTTTCTCATTTATCTCGCCAACTTTTGACTTTTAAATATAACTTGATTGTACTCGTATTATAATTAAAATTCAACCCTCTTGAAAAACAAAACTAGAAATGAACATGAATAAAACAAAAAAGACACTCATAAGGTGTCTTTTTTTTCGTTTAACTTACAGTGCTTTATAAATTATAATTTCACTATATTTGAAGCTTGAGGTCCTCTAGCGCCGTCAACAACTTCGAAGCTAACTGCTTGTCCGTTTTCTAGTGCTTTGTACCCGTCACCTTTAATTGCTGAATAATGTGCGAAAATATCTTTGCCATTTTCATCAGTGATAAATCCATAACCTTTTTCTGCGTTAAACCATTTTACTGTTCCGTTCATTTGTTTCTCCTTAAATTTATTTCATACTGTAATCATTATACAATGCGATTTTTAAAATTGCAAGTTATATTTATTGAATCATTTTATTTGTTCTATTTTTTCGCTAGAACACTAGATTTCTGATGATTCTTCGGGAAGTTCTACGTTCTGAATTTGCCCGAATTTGTTGGTAATTTTCTCGACGCGATTATTGACTGAATCGCTTTGTTTTGTAAGGTTTTGAATATTGTTGTTTAACTTCTTCCATTCTTGATCAAAAATTGAGAATTCCTTATTTAATAACTTAAGTTGTTGATTAATTTCTTTCGAATATTTACTTCTTTCAAAGTCAATTGAAACAGCCATAAACGATGAAAGTAACGGAATGAACGTTGTGGGTGATACAATTGTCACATGTTTTTCTCTTGCATATTCCACAACATTTGTAAGTCTAGAATGAAGCAGTGCTAAAATACCGTCACTAGCAACAAACATTAATGCATAGTTTGCGGTTACACCATCAATAATGTATTTGTTACCAATATCGGTAATATGTTTTTTCACTTCTGAACCAAAACTTTGAATTAATTTATCTTCTTCGTCTTTCGTTAACTCTTTGTTGTCAAATAATTTAGAGTAAGAAGAGAACGGGAATTTTGAATCGATGGCAATCACTTGATTCGGTTCTGGCATAAAGACAACCGCATCAGCACGAACAGATTCTGTTTTTCCTCTTTGTTCTTTAATCGTATATTGTGTTTGATATAATTTAGGGTTTTCTCCAAATACGCTATATAATATCTGATTTAATTGATATTCACCAAACGAACCTCTAGCCTGATTATTTGAAAGAATATTTTGAAGACTAATCATTTCATTCGATAATCCTTCAATTTTCTTTTGAGCATCATCAATCACTTTAACACGTTCGGCTATTTGGACAAAAGTTTGATTGGTATCTTGGAATCCCTTTGATAACCTATCTTCTACTTTTTGATTAATTTGTTGCATCTTTTCATTTAAGGACTCGGTTAAGCCTTTAAAATCAAACGTCAATTTATCATTAATTTTTTGTTGGAAACTTCCTAATTCTTTATTTACATTAATCCTAAACTCAGTAATGTTTTCTCCAGATTTCACGGTAGAATCCATCAATTGTTGATTAACTCCTTTATTGAATTCCAACATTGATTCAAACAAAGATTTTATCATCGAGGTCTTGATTTCTTCTACTTCATGAGTAAGCGAATCTTCCAAATTTTCGAAATGACTTCCTAGTCCGTCTGAAGCTGGTTTTCTCATCAATAAGATGATCAATAAAATTATTACGCCTACCATTAAAACAACGCCGATAAGTCCTAAAATCTCACCTAATAACATATAAATCACTCCTTTTTAATCTAGAATATTGGACTGAACAAGTTAAACAAACCTTGTAATAGTTTTTGAAATATACTCCTTTTTTTCCATTTTTCAAGCATTACTTCTTCTGATTTTAATAGATCATTTTCAAAGGCCTTAATCAAATCAGTCACGGCATTATTTTGAAAAAGACTAGTAACTTCGAAATTTAAATGAAAACTTCTCGGATCAAAATTAACAGATCCAACACTTGCAAGTTCATCATCAATTATAATGATTTTGGAATGAACAAAATGATCTTTATACTCATAAATTCGAACTCCCAAAGACATCAATTGTTCATAGTAAGATAAAGTTGCATATCCCACCATAATATAATCATGTTTTCCTGGAACTAACAAGCTCACTTCAACACCACTTCTTAAAGCTATTTTTAAAGAAGTCATTATTTCAGGCTCAATAATCAAATAAGGTGTTACTATTTTAATCGTTTTTTTTGCTTTATGGATCATCTTAATATATGTATCCCGAATTAACCCGTTTTCAAAATCGGGTCCAGACTCCAATATCGAAAATAGGCCAGGAAAATGTTCATTCGATTTATCCATTTTCATCTCTAGTACATCACAAGTAATATAGTACCAATCTTTAACAAATACATTTTGTAGTGATGTTACACCGTTACCTTTTACAACAATATGTGTGTCTCGCCAAAAACCAAATTTAGTAGATTGATGATTATATTCATCTCCTAAATTCATTCCACCAATAAAACCTATATTGCCATCAATAATCGTTGCCTTCCTATGATTTCTAAAGTTTAAATTGCTATTAAAAACAGACAAAGTTTGAGGATCAAATATCCCTATTTTAATGCCAGCATTTTTTAATGAATCCATATAATCTTTAGTAATGTGCTTATTACTTCCAAAATGATCATAGATTAAATAAACTTCTAATCCCAATAAAGCTTTTTCCTTTAAGATATCAAGGATTATCTTTCCAATAGAATCGGTTTTGATAATATAAAACTCCATCAAAATATAATCTTTAGCTCTTTTTAGTTCTTTTGCAAGTCTTGGAAAGAATTCATCTCCATTGTTGAGTATTTCAACATGGGTATCATTCTCATACACACTTCTACCGGTTGTATTATGCACAAACTCAAAAATATCTCCATATGGATGAATTTTATAATTTGGAAAAGTATTTTCTTCAAACCCAAGAAATGCCTTAGACGCAATTAGTGGCCTCGTCTTATAAAATTTACTTGTCGCAAAATCTCTTGCGAAAACAATATATAAAACAATACCTAAAAGTGGATTTAATAAAATAATGATAATCCAATAACTTTTATTATATGAATATTCAGGTTTAAGTAGGATTCTTATCGCAATGACAAGTGCTACAATCCATAACAATGCTTCAATGACATACAAAACAATTCCTCTTGGAAGAACATTATTGATGGAAGAAATATAAATGTACTGAAGCAATGAAATTGAGTAGACAAATGTCCCAACCATGAATAGTGCTAGTATGATAAATATTCGTTTCATCTTATCCCTCCCTCTATTAGAATGTACTCTTCTATTTTACCATAGATTGAATAGAAAAAATATAAAAAAGAAAACGCCTGTAAAGACGTTTTCTTCTAAATTAATCAATCTCAGTTAGTTCAAGGCTCTTATCATATTGTAACCGATAAAGCTGATAATAATGCCCTTTTCGTTTCAATAATTCCTGATGATTTCCTGATTCAATAATCTTTCCTTTTTGCATTACAATGATGTTGTCCACATGTTGGATTGTTGAAAGCCTATGAGCAACAATAATCATTGTTCCAATATTCATCATCTTTTTTAAAGATTCCTGAATAATTTCTTCTGTTTCTGTGTCTATATTTGCTGTCGCTTCATCTAAAATCATAACCGAAGGCTCATGAACTATCGTTCTCGCAAATGACAATAACTGGCGCTGTCCTGAAGAGAAATTATTACCTCTTTCTCGAACTAATTCATCATACTTATCTGGCAATCGGTTAATAAACCAATCTGCATTGACATAATGACAGGCATCTAAAATAGCTTTATCCGTAATCGTTTCGTCGCGAAGTCTGATATTAGACTCAATCGTTCCTGAAAACAGGAAAACGTCTTGTAACATCTGACCGATTTGTTTTCTCAAAGAAGACATTGAAACCTTCTTAATGTCAATGTCATCAATTAAAATCTGGCCTTGCTGGATATCGTAATTACGAACTAGCAAACTAATTATAGTTGTTTTTCCTGATCCAGTTGCGCCAACTAAAGCCATCGTTTCTTTTGGCTGAATAACGAATGAAACATCTTTTAAAATCCAATCTTCTTGGTTATAGGCAAACCAAACGTTTCTAAACTCAATCTTGCCTTTGATTTTCGGTAAATCAATCGCATCATCACAATCTAAAACGGTTGGCACTGTATCTAGGATGCTAAAAATTCTTTCTCCAGAAGTAAACGCTGATTGAAGCACATCAAATTTATCAGCCAAATCTTGAATTGGATTAAAAAATTTTGAAATATACTGTGTAAACGCAAATAATCCGCCATAAGTGATGACTCCCGCAATTACATCGAGTGACCCCACCCATAATACAACAATCAAAGAAGAAACAAATAGTAGATACATAAATGGACGATATAAACTAAACGTTAGTGTCTGGGCTAAATAACTGCGATTCAAAACCGTATTTTTTTTTCTGAACTCTTTCATCTTCTTGTCTTCTCGGTTGAAGATTTGTATTAACTTCATTCCTGAAAGATGTTCAGATAAAAACGCATTGATTTGCGATACATTCGCCCGCACTTTTCGGTAAGCCTTCCTTGAAAATTTACGGAAAATAAGGGATGCGACAAATACAAATGGAACAACCGCGGAGATATATAATGATAACTTAAAATCCTTGATAAACATAATAACGAAAACACCGATAATCGTGATAATATTTCGAAGCAAATTAATAATGACATCCGTATAAAGTTGATTTAAAGTATCCGTATCAGATGTTACCCTAGTAACTAATTTTCCAATTGGAATTTTATTATATTGGGAAATCGAAAATGTTTCAATATGATTAAAAACATCTCTTCTAATATTAAAAATAATCTTTTGACCAGTTGTTTGTAATAGAATAGTTTGCTTATATGAAAAATAAGAACCAACTACCATCGCAACCAAGTATAGTACAACAATCACTACTATTTTGGAGAAAATAATATTCTCGCTTCCTAATTCGTCTAACACTCTTTCTAAAAACAAAGGACCAACGAGGTCTAACCCAACAATTACTAAAACAAGTACTAAAGCAATAATCAATTGTTTAATAAATGGTTTTATATAAATTAATAAGCGCTTAACAATTGTCATATCAGACATTGTTCGTGTAAAAACATCAATATCGCCAAAGCTTCTAGGCATGTGAAATCGCCCCCTCAAGTTCAGACTCGAGTTGCTGACGAAGAACCATTTCTGCATATTCCTTAGAAGTTGACATTAAGTATTCATGATTTCCAATGGCTTTAACTTTACCATTTTCTATAAATACGATCTTATCAGACTTTCTAATGGTAGAAATACGATGCGCAATAATAATAGTCGTTTTTCCTTCACGCAAGTTAAAAATATTATGTAAAATCTCTTCTTCAGTTTTCGTATCAACTGCGCTAAATGAATCATCCATTATTAAGATTTTAGGATTTTTAAGCAACGCTCTGGCAATTGAAATACGTTGTTTTTGTCCACCAGAAAGAGTAACTCCTCGCTCTCCAACCATCGTATCATATTGATCTGGAAAATCAATGATATTTTCATGAACATCACTATATTTAGCCATTCTTTCAATCATATCAGAATCAGCTTCATCTAAAGCAAAGGAAATATTATTTCGAATAATATCTGAAAAAATAAAGTTATCTTGTGGAACATACCCAATCGCATCGCGTAGTTGCTTAATCGGTAGTTTCATAATATCGTAATCATCTATAAGGATTTCATTCGTTTTTAAATTATACAAACGTAAAAGCAAATCCACAAGTGTAGTTTTTCCTGATCCTGTACGTCCAATAATGCCGATTGTCTCCCCTGTTTCAATGACAAAGTTGATGTCTTCTAACTCTGGTTTTTTTGAACCTGGGTAAGCAAAGGTTAAGTGATTAAACGTAATTTTACCTTCAATATCTTCCACACTAATTGGTAATGCATCATCATGAATTTCAATTGGTTGATCTAAAAATGCACTAATCCGTTGTAAAGAAGCATTTGCTTGGCTTCTCATATTAATCAATCTACCAATCGCCATCATTGGCCAAATCAACGCTCCAAAATACCCAATATATGCCGTTAAATCTCCAACATCAAATGGTTTGTCTCCAGATACAATCATTGCTTTGTATACTAAGTACCCACCAACACCAATCATTAAAATTCTGATTAATGTAATGAACATTTCTATCGAAACACCCATTAAGGTTGATGCTTTAATAAATGATACATTCTTATCTTGATTATCCTTATTAATCTTTGCGAACGCTTTTAACTCACGAGTTTCATTAACAAAAGCTTTGATAACACTAATCCCATAAAAGTTTTCTTGAGTAAAATCAGACATATCTTCAAACGCTTTTTGTTTGGCCTTAAATTTCTTCCCAGTAATTTTGGATATGTAGGTTGCTAAAATGGCAATTAATATCAAAGGAATTCCAGCAAAATAAGTTATTTGAGGCGATAACATATACATTTTATAAAAGCCCAAACTACCAAGGGCAAGAACATCAAATGTCATCATAATTCCTGGGCCAAAAGCCATTCTTACTGCATTTAAATCATTTGTGAAAAGGGCCATTAGCCCACCAGATTTTTTAGTTTGATAGTATTGTTGGCTTAATTTTTCTGCGTGAGAAAACATCATATTTCGAAGTTCAAAGTCTATTCTTCTTGATGTACCAAATATAAAGATTCGCCATAAAAATCTTCCTACAACTATAATAATTGCTATATAGATTAATTGAATCATAAAGTCTTTTAAAATTACACTTGTCAGTGTCTCATTTTTTAAGCCCGATATGATATCTCCAGTAATCTTAGGAATAATCAGTTGAACATAATCCACAACAATAAGAGCAGCAATTCCTATCAAGAAAAAAAGACCATATTTTATATAAAACTTATTTACATGTTTACCAAATAACATAGAGTGCCTCCTGAAAAAACAGAACAGTATTATTGTACTTTAAAAC
>JAQUZN010000141.1 GCA_028691315.1 Candidatus Izemoplasmatales bacterium
TTAAGAGTTTTGTGATTAAAGATGTTATGGTTAAGATGAAAAGCGATTATATTAAGCAAGTATTTAAAAAGAATATTAGTGAGTTTCAACGAGAAAACAATGCCTTGTATGTATCGGCTTTAACGAACGATTTTAATTTAATTGAAAAAGACTATGTCGAACAAATTATTAGTTTAATAGAAAATTTCGTTAATTTTGCGACTGCAATTATTGTTATTTTTATCATCAATCCGATCATTCTTGCGATTGGTGCGGGAATGATTGTATTAAATGCAATTGTATCGGTTTTATCTTCAAAACCAATTAAAAAACATAATGAAGAACGTTCAGAGATGATGTCAAAATATGGCGGTTTCATTAAAGAAGTACTTTCAGCGTTTCATATTATCAAAACAAATGACTTAGAGTCAAAGATTACAAAGACGTATAAAGATGAAAGCACAAAGATTCAAGAAAAGAAGTTTGTGATTGATAGGATTATGTCTTATGTATATGCAATTCAAAACATGAACTTCACTATTACTTTTATGGGCTTAATGTTCTTTGTATCATATTTAACTTTAAAAGGCGTCATCTTATTTTCTGGGGTTGCGGTTGTGGCCACAAACATTGATAGTATCATTGGACCGGTAGCACAGCTTTCAGAAGCTCTACCTCGAATTATGTCTGTGAAATTACTGTTTGTAAGGATTGAGGAAACCCTTAAGAATAAAACTGTTTATGAAGAGACAAAATCATTTGAGGGTTTAAAGGATAAAATCGAGTTCAAGGATGTTACATTTAGGTATGGCGAGAATTTGGTTTTAGATCAAATTGATTTATCTTTTGAAAAAGGAAAGAAGTATTTGGTAATAGGACCAAGCGGTGGAGGTAAATCGACAGTGCTTCGGTTGTTACGTAAATATTTTAATCCTGAGAGTGGATCAATCTTGATTGATAATGATAATTTAATAGATATTAGGAAAATAGATTACTTCTCGAAAATAGCCAATATTGAGCAACAAATTTTTTTATTCGAAGAGACCTTAAGAAATAATCTTACGTTATATAAAGATTTTAGTGAAGAAGAAATTTGGGATGCAATAGACAGAGCAGGATTACATGAATTTGTGATATCACAAGCAGATGGAATGGAAAAGATGATTCTCGACAATGGAAAGAATATTTCTGGTGGCGAGAAGAGTAGAATTGCGATTGCAAGAGGTTTGTTAAATAAAGCAGATATTATTTTCTTGGATGAAGCATTTGCTTCACTAGATTATGAAAGAGCAAAGGAAATTGAAGACCGGTTATTATCTTTAAAGGATGTTACGGTAATTAATGTAAGCCATGTGATTATCGAAGAAAATAAAGATAGGTATGATGAAATCATGGTTGTGAAGAATAAAAAAGTAACGCGTTTAACAGTATAAATTAAGACAAATGAAATTTAATAAAAGGCATCATTTTTTGAAAAAGAAATGATGCCTTTTTGTTTTATCAAGGCATGAGTGTTTTGTAATTGACATCGCGATTTTTAGTGCTATAATATCTCATTAGATAGTTTGTTTACTACGAACATGGGGGATTCAAAAGTGGGAGAAATAGTGGGATCTAAAAGTGGGATTTCAAGCAAAAATGAGTACTTAGTTCCTGACTATTATAAATATTTCTCATGTAAAGGAAAAGAGTGTAGATATACTTGTTGTTCAGGTTGGAAGGTGACCATTCCAATGAACGAATATTTTAAACTTCACGGGATTACATGTAACAAAAAGCTAAGAGAAAATATTGATAGAACCTTTCGGACATTACCGGATTTTACTCCAGAAAGATACGCTGAAATTATTCACAATTCATTTGGAGAATGTCCTTTACTTCTTGCAAATGGGTATTGTAATCTTCACTCTCAACTTGGGGAAGAAGTTCTTCCTTCTGTATGTAGGTATTATCCAAGAGGACCAAAGGTTGATTATGCTTTTGAATGTTCTACCACTAATAGTTGTGAAAGGACTCTTGAACTGCTTTTTGAGACGGATGATTTAATTTCCTTTGAAAAAAGAAGAATTGAATTGAAAATACCATTGTCATTAGGAAAAGTAAAAGCAGATGAAAAACTGATTTATGAGAGTGTTAGGACATTTGTTTTTAAGATATTACAAGATAGAACAGTTTCGCTTCCTGATCGAATATTGAAGATTGGAAAAGTTATTCTAGAACTAGATGGTGATATCCACACGAATCTTTTAGAAATTGACTTAAGTATTTTGCCTATTACAAAAGATATTCCTTATGTATATCAAATTATGGAAAATGTTGCATCCTGGTTTATCGAGAAAAATCCAAATATTTCGCCTTTCTTTAGTGATATTTTATCTTATCTTGAAAACAAACCAATTGAAGAAGCTTACTTGGAAATTGAACAACATTTAAGTGAAGTACTCCCGAATCATGAAATTATGTTTGAAAAAATGCTTATGAATAATCTTTTCTTTCGTCAGTTTCCATTTCAAGAATTTACTTCAAATTTTGAAGAGGAGTTTGTTTATCTATGTGGAGCTTATCTGTTTACTAGATATCTCTCACTTGGATATATGCGTGATAAATCAAGCATAGATGATTTTGTGGATATTATGGCAAGGTCATTTAGAGTGATTGCTCATTTCCGTTTTGAAAGAAATATATTTCAGTTACTAAAACTTCAAAATGCGATTAGTTATGAATCTTTAGCAAAGTTAATTCAAATATAACCTATTCAGTTTTTTCTTTTTGTGTATATTTATTGATATGGTTCATACTTTCAATTCTACAAACAATCTCATCTCCTCGCATCTAATAATGCTTGTTTTTACAGGGGTTATTTGATATAATTAGGAAAAATAATGCGTATAACGTTTGAATATGGCAAACAGTTTCTACCTTAAACCTGAAATTTAGGACTACGCAAAGAAGCCAGAAAATGGTTTTTTTGTGCAAACAAAAAACCATTTTTTTTTATAAAAAGGAGGAAATAAAGTGAAAAAAGCTTTAACATTTGATGATGTATTGATATTACCTGGTGAGTCTTTTGTACTACCATCAGAAGTGAATCTTAAAAGTTGTCTTGTGAAAGGAATTACACTGAACATCCCGGTTCTCTCAGCAGCAATGGATACCGTTACTGAAGCTAAAATGGCTATTTCTATGGCTAGGCATGGTGGAATTGGTTTTATTCACAAAAACATGTCAATCGAAGATCAAGCAAAACAAGTTGATTTTGTCAAAAGAAGTGAATCGGGGATGATTCGTCATCCAATCGTCCTTCATAAAACAAATACACTTCAGGATGCGGAAAACCTAATGGCAACATATTCGATTTCTGGCATTCCGATTGTAAATGAATCAGGTTTATTAGAAGGTATTGTCACAAACCGTGATCTTCGTTACCGTGAATTAGATGATACGCCAATTGAACAAGTGATGACTAAAACCAATCTTGTGACAGCGGGAATAAATACAACACTTGAAGAAGCCAAAAAGATTTTAATGGCTTCAAGACTTGAAAAACTGTTAATTGTCGATGATACATTTCATTTACAAGGCTTAATTACTTCTAAAGATATTAAAAATATTCTTGATTATCCAAATGCATCAAAAGATGCATCTGGAAGACTAATATGCGGGGCAGCAGTGGGTGTTAGTAAAGATACCCTTGAAAGAGTAGATGCCCTTGTGAAAAACGGAGTTGATGTTATTACCATTGATAGTGCACATGGGCATTCAATTGGTGTAATTGACGCTGTAAAGGCAATTCGTTTACAATATCCATCATTACCAATCATTGCTGGAAATATTGTCACAAAAGAAGCAGCGATTGCATTAAAAGATGCCGGTGTTGATGCAGTCAAAGTAGGTGTAGGACCTGGATCTATTTGTACTACTAGAGTTGTGGCAGGGGTAGGATGCCCGCAAATAACGGCAGTAATGGATGTGGCTGAAGCGTTAAAAGATAGTCCCGTATGCGTTATTGCGGATGGGGGTATTAAATATAGTGGAGACATTACTAAAGCGATTGCGGCAGGTGCAGACACAGTTATGCTTGGATCTTTACTTGCTGGAACAAAAGAGAGTCCTGGCGAAGAAATTATTTTCCAAGGTAGAAGTTATAAAACATATGTAGGCATGGGTAGTCTAGCGGCAATGAGCAGAGGCTCAAGTGACAGATATTTTCAAAAGAGTAATGTAGAAGCTAAAAAACTAGTGCCTGAAGGCATTGAAGGACAAGTTCCATACCGCGGTGAGGTTGGAGATGTTTTATATCAACTTTGTGGTGGACTTAGAAGCGGTATGGGGTATATTGGCGCAAAGACAATTTCTGAGTTAAAAGAAAAAGCAGTTTTTGTGGAAATTAGTGCCGCTGGTCTGAAAGAAAGTCATCCTCATGATATTACGATTACAAGAGAAGCACCAAATTACTCAGGAGAACATTAATGGATAAAATACTGATTATCGATTACGGAAGTCAATATAATCAACTTATCGCAAGAAGAATAAGAGAAATGAATGTTTATGC
>JAQUZN010000142.1 GCA_028691315.1 Candidatus Izemoplasmatales bacterium
ATATCAAGTGGTCGTATTGTATTTGAAAACCTTGATGGAATCAAAGTTACATTTAAGAAAATGACAACAAAATAAATAATGTAACAATAAGTTAAAAAGTGTGAACATTTCACACTTTTTTCTTTTTTAAATTTATGACTGAATAGTAGTTTTTTAGATTTATTGGGTATGTAATATGCGGTAAATAAACTTAAAGCACTTATAAATGTCTTGTTATGAAGAGGACTATGAAAGAAAACATCTATCAATTTTTTTTATGAAAACAACTTGTTTTGTTTTCATAATCTAGGACGATTCAACTGTTACTTGATATGATATAATTGATGTGGCGTCTTTTTTTAATATTACTAAAATAAGGGAGAAACAACATGTTTAAAAACATCGAAGAAATGATTACATTTATCAATAACAATGACATTGAAATCATCGATTTCAAAGTCACTGATTTGATTGGCGTATGGCATCGCCTGTCTATCACAAAAACAAAATTAAAACCAAGTATCATGACAAAAGGAATTGGATTTGACGGCTCTTCTTATGGATTTTCTACCATTGAGAGTTCGGACATGGTCATGATTCCAGATGTTACAACTGCATACATCGACGTGACTAAATCTGTTAAGACTATCGTCTGCATTGCAAATGTTTTCACGATTAAAAATAATCAGTTTGTCCGCTACGAAGATGATCCTAGATATATTGCTGAAAAAGCAGAACAAGTCATCTACCAATCAGGAATTGCGGATGAAATTCTGATTGGCCCAGAATTTGAATTTTATGTCTTAGATCACATTTCTTACAAATTATCGAATGAGCATACCGAGGTTCGAATTGACAGCGGACAAGCCCATTGGAATATGGGGAAAAGCGATGAAAAGAATCTAGGCCTTCATATTAAAAGTCACGGTGCATATCACGCTGATTCGCCATTTGATACTGCATATGGTCTTCGCACTGAAGTAGTCCTAGCTGCTGAAAAGAGTGGTATCCCAATCAAGTACAACCATGCTGAAAATGGCGGTCCCGGTCAATGTGAAATTGAAGTAGAATTTGCTTCTATTCGCGAAATGGGCGATCGTTCGATGAAAATGAAGAACCTTCTAAACCTTATCGCAGAGAAACAAAGTAAAGTAATCACATTCATGCCCAAACCTTTCTTGAGCGAATCTGGATCTGGTCTTCATGTTCATATGCTCCTTAAGAAAGATGGTAAATGGATTATGTATGACGAAAACGGATACTCTGGTTTGTCTAAGACGGCTCTTTATATGATTGGTGGTATTCTAAGCCATGCACGAAGTCTGACGGCTATCACGAATCCTTCGACAAACTCTTATAAACGACTTGTACCAGGGTTTGAGGCACCTGTAACAATTGGATACTCAACTGGAAACAGAAGTGCTGTAATTAGAATTCCAGGGTACACACTGGATGAAACAGAAAAGCGCTTCGAGTATCGTAGTCCTGATGGTACTTGTAATCCTTACCTAACCTACGCTGCACTCATGATGGCGGCCTATGATGGCATTAAGAACAAGATTGATCCACATGAATACGGTTTTGGTCCATATGACTTCAATTTATACACTTTGAATGAAACTGAAAAGCATAAAATTAAAGCACTACCTCGTGATCTTGTCGAAGCAACGGATGCGCTGAAAGATGACCGTGAATACTTACTTGAAAATGGCGTCTTCTCAGACCAGTTCCTTGATAATCATTCCAAAAGAATTCTTAAAGAGCATGATAAGGTTTTACAAACCCCTCATCCGCTTGAATATGAATATTACTTCCACAGATAAGAGAACATATTAAATAATTATTGAAGACCTCTTTCAACGTTACTCAGGAAAGAGGTCTTCTTTCTTTTAATTTATACATTTTTGAATGTGCTAGTTATTCATGACTTTTTTAATTTTTGACTTTAAAAAATTCTAAAAAAATGGTACAATTTTATTCATCAATAACCTGGAGAGACATCTATGAAAAAACTAAAGAATTTCCCATATACAGTTTGGTTCTTAATATTATTAAGTTCGATTACCCTTATTGTATGGACATTACAGATAGAAGAATACGTAATCCCCATTGTACTTCTGGTCATGATTATTTTTTGTGTGATTTATGAAGACACGATGCCTACTATTGCAATCATATTAAATGCGATGTTCATGGGTAGTAGAGCAATGACAGATTTTCAAGCTGTGCCTTTATCAATTTATATGGTAATGGGGGCTTCAATGTTTGGATTTGTTCTTCATCTGATTAAGTATAAAGAAAATGTTCTTCATGGAAAAATGGTACTTGGCTTTAGTATGACAGCAATTGCAATGGCACTCTCATGTTTTAATGCCGATGTTGTTGATATTCATACGTTCTTTTTCCTTTGCATCGCTGTTTGTTATGTATTTGGTTATATGTTCTATGCAAATACTTTAAAAAAAGATCATACAGATTATTTGCTTAAAATGATGTTGATACTGGGAATAGTGGTTTCGCTTCAAGTATTGATATTTTACTTAAGAGTAGAAGACATTCAGGTTGCACTAGAATTGAAGCAAATACATCTTGGTTGGGGAATGTCGAACTACGTCGCAACTTACTTAATTATGTTTACTGCAATTACGTTTTATTATATTAAAACGGCAAAGATTAAGATTACCTGGGTCTTTGTAGCCATATTTGAAATGGTGATGCTCGTATTTACAGAATCTAGAGGTGGAATGGTAATGTTTGCGGCTATTCTTCCATTGTTATTTTTAGCTATATTATGGAAAGATAAGAACTGGTGGAAATATCTAATAACATTTGGAGTGGGTGCAGTAGGGCTTGGTATATTTGCTATATTGAACTATGATTTAGTAACTTCAGCCTTCTTCAGATTTGAAAACTTACTATTTGATGACTCGGGAAGGTTTGAAATTTATGTAGATGCAATAGAAAAATTTAAAGCAAACCCTATTTTTGGTGGAGGTATCTTTGTTCGCCAAGGTGCAACAGTTTTCAATATGTACCATAATACGATTTTGCATGTTTTGGCAACAACGGGGTTAGTTGGATTTACAGGGTTAATGATTCAATTTTGGAATCAATTTAAGACAACACTTGGAAAATTCAAAGTAAATAATATCTTTCTTGCAATATCTCTTCTAGGCGCAAATCTTCATGGCATGGTAGATAATGTCTATTTTTTGCCTCAATACATGATTTTATTGATTATCATAGTCGCGGTAAAAGAAAATGAAAATATAATAACATTACCTTCCCAGAAAATGTAATTAAGTACATTTTCTGGGATTTTTATTACTTTCTATTACTAGACAATTAACTAATAATATATTGCATATAAAAGAAGACGTAAATATGTATGCAGAAGTACTGAATAATTTGTTCTGCGAGCGTGAACTAATCTTAAGAGATGAGCTTAAAAATATTATACAAATCAAAAATGAAAATTCTTTTAGTCAAGCCTTATCAAATATGGTTCTTTTTGGACTTATAAAAAGATTAGAAAATGGGATTTACTATATTCAAAGCTCAAATAAAAAGTTTAAAAACCTCAAACCCTCAATGAATGAAAGATTACAAGTGATTCCACAAATCAATAAGCGCAGTTACGAAGAGAAAAAAGTACCTACAGATCAAGAAATCGAATATATTGAAAGAAAAATATAAACAAGTAAAAGACTTCAAGGGCAGATATTATTGTTAGCGGGGGTTGCAAATCTTAAACGATAAGATAAAATATTAGTGAAACATAATTCAGTGAAACATAATTCAGTAATATTTTGTTAAATATGTGGGTTCAATATGGCGTTTTTGGGTAGAGAAAAAGAATTGAGGTTATTAGAAAATATATATGCTTCAGATACATTTGAATTTGGTATTATTCATGGTAGAAGAAGAGTTGGAAAGACAACCCTAATTAAGCATTCAATTAAAGAAAAAAAAGCAGTTTATCTTTTGGCTCAACAAGCGAATGTTAAGATGAATCTAGAGATATTTAGTAATATATATGGAACATACAAAGGTTTTGGACAAATGATCTATGGGTCATTCGAAGAATTGTTTAAAGCCATATTTGAAGAAAAAAACTTGATTGTGGTTATAGATGAATTCACATATTTGACAGAGGTTGATCCTTCATTTGAATCGATGTTACAGGGATTGATTGATAGCCACAAAGATAATTCTACTATTAAGTTAATCATCTCAGGTAGCGAGATTGGTATGTTCGAAAACATATTTTCTCATAGCAGACCATTGTTTGAAGACATACGTTTTCCTACCACTTAAAAGAATGTGATTATTTGGAAAGTAGTTTATATATACCTAAGTACTGTAATGAAGATAAAATCAGAGTGTATGCGATATTCGGAGGGTTACCTTATTATTTAGCGCAAATTGATGATTCATTATCAATTAAAGAAAACTTGTGTCGCCTTGTAATTGATGAAAGCGCAAGATTTGCATTTGAAGTACAAATGATCTTAAATACCGAGTTG
>JAQUZN010000021.1:0-10313 GCA_028691315.1 Candidatus Izemoplasmatales bacterium
TTATTCACATTAAATGACCATTTTTTTAATAATTGTAAAGAATCGTAGTGATTAGATGCAAGTGTTCTATCCATTAAATAATAGACAAAGACATCTAAATTCCTTTTTGCGACAATTTTTGAATCTAGTTGACGAACAGATCCAGCCGCTGCATTTCTTGGATTCTTAAATGGTTCTTCTCCTAAAGCAATTTTTTCTTTATTCGCCTTATCAAATGCCTTTTGGCTCATATAAATTTCGCCACGAACTTCTACAGCTTCTAAGTGTGGTATTTTTAGCGGGACAGTTTGAATTGTTTTGACATTATCCGTGATATCTTCACCGACAACACCATCGCCTCTTGTGGCCGCTTGAACAAGATATCCATTTTCATATTTTAAAGAAACACTTAACCCATCAATTTTAAGTTCTGCAGTGTAGGAATAATTTGACACTTCTTTTTGAACTTTTTGATCAAAGTCGCGCAGTTCGGATTCAGAAAATACATTACCTAACGAAAGCATTTTAGATGTATGAACTACTTTCGTAAATTTATCCTGGATAACACCTCCAACTCTTCTTGTTGGAGAATCAGGAGTAATATATTCGGGGTAATTTGTCTCAAGTAACAAGAGTTCATTCAATAACGCATCAAATTCTTGGTCGGTCACGGATGGATTATCTAGTGCGTAATATTCATAACTATATTTTTGAATTAATGATTTTAATTCTTCAATTCTAAATAATGGATTCAAAATATCACCTTACCTTCTCAATACTTGGATGATCTTTCATTAATCTTTTGATCCCAACATCTTTTTGAAAAGCAATCGTTGCCTTATCATCTTGGATGGCAACAACTACACCATCTCCAAAAACCTTATGTCTCACTTTGTCGCCAATAACAAGATTTTGTTCAACTCTCTCATATGTTTCTTTTACAAATGGATTCACAATTGGTTCTGGATTGTATTTAGGCTTTTCCATCTTGATATTTTTTGGCTTAGATAATCCAATTTTGTCAAGAACAGACTCATCTAGTTCTCCTAAAAATTGTGAATCAAGGTTTTCCATAAAACGGCCATACATATATCTAGTTCTGGCGTTTGTTAGAAAAGCAAGCTCTTTTGCCCTTGTTAACGCAACATAGAACAATCTTCTTTCTTCTTCTACATCAGCTTTTTCAAATAGACTTTGACTACTAGGAAAAAGTGTTTGTTCTAGACAAGAAACAAATACGACATTAAACTCTAAGCCTTTCGCAGAATGAACTGTCATCAAACTAACATATTCGTTTTGTTCGAGTAAATCTTCAGTTTCTTCTCGCAAAGCTAACTCTTCTAGAACACCAATTAGTTTTTCATAATTGGATACATCTGTATCATAGTCTTTTATTTTTTCTAACAGTATCGTTTTAAACTCTTCTAAGTTTTCAATCCTGCGTTCTGATTCAAATCTTTTTTCTGAATTTGCCTCATAATCCTTTAGCATCGCCATATAACCAGACTTATCTAAAATTTGATCATAAGTCACAAGCAAGTTTTGATTCTCAATGTTTTTTTGGATTTCTATCATGTCGCTTTTAAACTTCATCATTCTTGAAAAGGCAAGTTTAGATAAAAAAGAAGCCGATTCATCAATAATATCCATTAAACGTAGATTTGACAAAGTCGCAAAATCCTTCATTTTCTTGAAAGACACATCACCAACACCACGTTTTGGCTCATTGTAAACTCGTTCAAAAGCATAATCATCTCCTAGATTAACAAGAAGGTGTAAATACGAGATAATATCTTTTATTTCTTTGCGCTTATAAAAAGATGTATTTCCAATTACTTTATAAGGAATATTATATTTTAGTAAAATATCTTCAAATCGTCTAGACATAGCATTGTTTCGATAAAAAATGGCCATATCTTTAAACGATATTCCTTCTTTATTTAATGATTTAATTTTTGTATATATAAAGTATGCTTCTTCTTCATCTGTTTCAGCCTTAAAGTGAACAACTTTTTCACCTTCGCCAAGCGTGCTGAACAATTCCTTTGGGATTCGGCTTCTGTTCATTTTGATAACAGAATTAGCTGCTTTTAAAATATTTGAAACTGAACGATAATTTTGATTTAAGATAATTGTTTTGTACTCAGGAAAATCTTTCATAAATTTTCTGATGTTTTGAATATTAGAACCGCGAAAAGCGTAAATGCTTTGATCTTCATCTCCCACGATAAATAGATTATGATGATTCATCGCAAGTAAATATACAATCTCGTATTGCAAATCATTGGTGTCTTGAAATTCATCTACTAAGATATATTGAAACCAATCTTGATACTTTCTTAGGATATGTGGTTCTTGTCTGAAAAGTTGAATCATCAGAACTAGTAAATCTTGAAAATCAACAAGATTGTTTTTTTTAAGATAACTAACATACTCATGATACACTTGATTTAATACCGACTTTACTGGTTCTCTATATAATTCTAAAACCATAGGATCCGCTTTTGCATCTTCAATCATCGAGTAAAAACTTCTTGGTGAGAACTTTTTAGTATCATAATTTAAGTCTTTTAAAATATTTTTGGTAATGATTTGTGAATCATCATCATCAATAATTTGAAAGTCGTTCTTATATCCCAGGTGATGAATATCATTTCTAAGGATTTTCGCACCCATTGCATGAAATGTAGAAATCCAAATCCCTTTTACTGGGATATTCACTAATTGAAAAACTCGATGACGCATTTCTTCTGCAGCACGGTTCGTAAAGGTGATAGCTAAAATACTATTTGCAGGAACGCCCTGTTCCTCAATCAAATAAGCGATTCTTCTAGTTAATACTCTTGTTTTTCCGGAGCCTGCGCCTGCAACAGCCATGACTGGTCCATTAACGACTTTAACAGCCTCTAATTGCTTCTCATTTAGTTGGTCAAATATCATATTATTCAATCTTATCACCTACTTATATTATACCATATAAAGAGTTAAATTTTTCCTTGAAGTTGAAAAAATCAATGCGTTTTCGCATTGATTTTTACTTGTTTTCTTTATTGATTGAAATGTCTTTAATGACCCTAATAAGCCAGACAACGAAAAAAAATAGTGATAATAAAAAGATGATTGAAAAAACAACACAAAAGATAATTAAATCTCTTTTTTCCCAGAGGGAACCTTGTTCAAATGAACCATTTACAACTGACAAAATATTTGTAACCAAACTAAATGCACTAAGCAACATTAAAACAAAATAGCCAGATAAGGTAAATATTTTATGATTTTTCATTATTTGTAACTTGATTTTAATTCGACAATACGATTAAAAATCAAGTTTCCTTCTGTAGAGTCATAATCAGTGGAGAAATAACCATTACGAATAAATTGAAATTTTTCACCTTTTTTGGCACTACCTACACATGGTTCAACAAATCCAGTAACTGTATTCCATGAATTTGGATTTAAACGTTCCATTAAATCACGGTCACCATCACTATCGACCATCAATGGTTCAAATAAATTAAACGTTGCTTTTAATGCAGTTGAAGCTTCGACAAAATGAATGTTTCCATTTGGTTTTCTGTCAGTAAATCCTGATCCTGATTTTGTTAATTCATCATAAGTTACATGTAATTCTTGAATAGAACCATCTTCATTATAAATAACTTCATTACATCTAATAAAATAAGCATGCATCAATCTAACTTCAACATTTAAAGATAGACGCTTCCAGTGTTTATTTGGCTTTTCTTCGATAAAATCGCTACGTTCAATATAAACAACTTTTCCAAAAGGTAATTTTCTAGAGCCGAGATTTACATTGTCTTGATTATATTCAACTTCAAATTCTTCTATCCCTGAATCATAGTTTGTAATAACGACTTTAATTGGATCTAAAATCGCATTCACTCTTTTTGTTTTGCCTACAAGATCATCTCTTAATACTGTTTCTAACATTTCTGAAGAAACAGTAGAATTAATTCTTGATAAACCAGTACTTAAGATGAAGTTTCTAATACTCTCAGGAGTATATCCTCTTCTTCTTAATCCCGCAAGTGTAGGCATTCTTGGGTCATCATATCCTCTTACAACTTTAGCTTCTACTAGTTGCTTTAAATATCTTTTAGACATTATTGTGTTTGTGATATTTAAACGACCAAACTCATATTGATGAGGAATGTGTGGCATTTCACATTTTTCCACAAACCAATCATATAAAACCCGGTGATCTACATATTCTAAAGAACAAAGAGAATGGGTAATTCCTTCAATCGCATCTTGAATTGGATGTGCAAAATCATACATTGGATAAATACACCATTTGTCTCCAGTGTTATGATGTCTAATATGAATAATACGGTATATAATTGGATCTCTCATATTAATATTAGGACTAGCCATATCAATCTTAGCACGAAGAGTTAATTCTCCATCTTTATAAACGCCATCACGCATTTCAGTAAATAACCGAAGGTTTTCTTCTACACTGCGATTTCTATAAGGAGATTCTTTACCTGGTTCTGTTAAAGAACCACGAAAAGCACTGATTTGTTCATGAGATAATTCGCAAACATATGCCAAGCCTTTTTTGATTAGCTTAATTGCTAATTCATAAGTTTGATCAAAATAGTCACTACCAAAAAGAATGTTTTTTGGCGAATAACCAAGCCATATGATATCTTCTTTAATCGCGTCCACAAATGAACTATCTTCTTTTACTGGATTGGTATCATCAAAACGAAGATTCGTATATCCACCAAACATTTTCGCAAGTTCAAAATTAGTCACAATTGCACGAGCGTGACCAATATGTAAATATGCATTTGGTTCTGGAGGAAATCTGGTAATAATCTTTTTAACTCTTTGATTTTGTAAATCGTCCTCCATAATTGTTTTTATAAAATTAGATTCAATTTCCAAATCAATCACTCTCCTTTATGTAAGCTAAGTCTTGAAGACCCGTTTAACATGTAGTTATCAGTTTTATGAAACTTTTGATATTTAAAATATCCACTTACTGCTATCATTGCGGCATTATCTGTACAATACTTGATGTTTGGAAAACAAACTGGAACATCTTTTATTGAGTCTAGCATTTTTTTGCGTAATCCCTTATTTGCAGCAACTCCACCAGCAACAATTACTTGTTTTACTGGATATTTGAGTAATGCATCCTGTGTTTTTTTCACAAGGATATCGGTCACAGCATCCTGGAAACTTCGACAAAAATCTTCAATAATAATTGCTTCATTACGCTGTATCATATTATGATGAAGATTAATCACATGACTTTTTAATCCAGAAAAACTAAAATTAAAATCTGGAGATGTCATCATTGGTCTTGGAAAATGTAATGTGTCTTCTCCAAGTATTGCTAGTTTATCAACTTGTGGACCGCCTGGATATGGAAGTCCAAGAATTCTTGCGACTTTATCATAAGCTTCACCAACGGCATCATCCTGAGTTTCACCTAATTTTTGAAAGTCATAATGTTCTTTCATTAAGATAATCTCAGTATGCCCACCAGAAACAACTAAAGCAAGTAATGGAAATTTCATATCATGCTCAATATTATTAGCATAAATATGTCCGGATATATGATGAATCCCGATAATTGGGATTTGATAATTTAAACTAAGTGTTTTAGCTGCATTCACACCAATAAGCAAAGACCCAATTAATCCAGGACCTTCCGTGACTGCAATTAAATCAACTTGCTCAAACGTAATATTTGCTTGTTTGATTGCTTGATCAAACACATAGGTAATTCCTTTGACGTGTTCTCTTGAAGCAATTTCAGGAACCACTCCACCATACGCCTTATGAATATCGATTTGGCTTAATACAATGTTGGATAAAACGGTTTTCCCATCAATTACTACACTGACTGATGTCTCATCGCAACTTGTTTCAACACCTAAAACAATCATATATAATCACATCACATTCTTTTTAACATTAGGTATGCATCTTCACCGTTATCATAATAATTTCGACGAATAGAAACTTGTGCAAATCCATATTTTTCATACAAATGAATCGCTTTTAAATTGGAAGGTCTAACTTCAAGTGTTACTTCATCAATTTCATATGATTTAAGATAATCCATGAAAAAATTTAATAACACTGAGCCAAACCCTAAACTTTGATATTTTGGTAAAACGTAAATATTTATAATTTGCGCTTTAGGAGAATCAATCCACATCGATATCATCCCTAAAAATGCATGAGTACTTTCATCTTCCATCACAAAATAATGGGCAAAAGGATTTTCTGAAAGCTCATTTAGTATGGTATCCTTGCCCAAAGTATGACCAATTACTTCTCGGTCATAAATAACCACTTGATCAACATCATCATCTTGCATATATCTAATGACTGGTTTCATACTCACTTCTTATTACGCTCCGCTTCTGTAATTTGTAAATAATTGGGAACTAAATCGTGAATATTATCCACTTTACATAAAAATGATGAATTAAACAATTTTTCAATTTTAGGACAACCTGTTTTTACTTCTTCATACAAAACATCGATATTTTTTTTAAATTCATCGATATCAAGTAAAACTTCTGTTTTAATAACTGAAAACTGACTTTCATCTTGCTTGAGGAAAGCCATAAATGCTTGGTTTCTTCTAGCATCTATAAAGGGTAAAACATATGTAGCTTCAGAAGCGGTCGCTAGTAAAGTCAAAGACGATACTGTAAAGACATCTATCTCATTTAAGTAACCAATCATTTTCGCAATCGAGACGCCGATGCGTACGCCAGTATAACTTCCAGGTCCAATACCAATGATAACCTGGTCAATATCTTTTAAAGTCCACCCTTGAACTTTTAACATTTCGTCGATTATAGGGATAATTGTTACTGAATGATCATGATTTCCTAAGTTATAAACAGAGCTTAACTGTTTATCTCCAAGTGCAAGCGCAAGGTAAAGATTGGAAGTTGCAGTGTCAATCACTAAGCGTTTTAATGGTTTCATTATAGGCTTCACTCCCTTTTACAAAAATCTCTCTTGTTTCTCCTAAAGCGCCAGAAATCTCGATTTCTAATATTTCCTTTGGTAGCATTTTAGTGATAAATGGATACCATTCGATAATTGAAACTCCCTCTCCATAAATGAAGTCATCTAGTTCATAATCATATCCAATTCCTTCTAAACGGTATACATCCATATGATAGATTGGTAACACGCCTTGATATATTTTTAAAATATTAAAAGTAGGCGAATTAACTGTTTCAGTAACGCCAAGGTGTCTTGCTAAAAATTTAGTGAAAGTTGTTTTTCCACTTCCAAGTTCTCCTTTAAGACCAATAATGCAGCCAGGAAAACAAGCTTTGCGTATTTTTTTTGCGAACTGATTCATTTCTTCTAAAGAATGAATTGTTAATCGTTGTTCCATTATATCACCTAAAAGTTTATCTACTCAAAATTATACCATAAAATCAAATAAGCGCCAAAAAAAAATATCGTAGAAAAATAGTATGTATTTCAAAATAAACATCCATTGTGATATAATAGCATTAAGGAGTATAACATGACTAAGATTCAGCGGATGTTATAAATAAAAATCTATGTTATTAATTGTTCACAATCCTTTATCCAATAATAGAAAATCCAAAAAAACGACAAATAAATGGGTCCGCTTCTTCAAAAGACATAAAGTCCCATTTACGGTCCGGTCCACTTTAAAAATAGATGATTTGAATGCTTATTTAGTTCAACATGATAACATCACTGATCTATTATATTTAGGTGGAGATGGCTCCATTAATTACTTGATTAACAACATGGATATTTCTAAAATTAAACAAAATATATATCTTTCAAAGAGTGGCTCTGGAAACGACTATTTGCGTTCTTTAAAACAAGTTAAAGATGGAGAAGTTATCCTTGGTGAAGCATCCACAAATGTTGGAAAAACAAAGTTTATCAACGGTTGTGGTATTGGTTTTGACGCCCTTGTTGTATATTATGTCAACAACGATTCAAGAAAGAGTAAAATTTCTTATTTCTTAAATGTATTTAAAGCAGTGTTTAAATATGATCGTTCAGATTTAGAGGTTGTTGTGGATGAAAAAGAATATATGTTCCACAATACTTATTTTATTGCAATCCAAAATGGTAAATACTTTGGTGGTGGAATGAAAGTTACACCTAAAGGCGATCCTACCAAGGACACTTTCCAAATTTGTATTGCTCATTCATTAAATGCAGCAATTTTATTATCATTATTCTCAACAATCTATTTAGGATTGCATCCACTAATTAAGAAAAAAATCACTATGTTAGAAGGAAAAGTTATTTCTGTTAAAGTACCTTCTCCAAGATACTTACAAGCCGATGGAGAGGTCTTAGAAAATGTTCAAGAAATGACGGTTACAAAATCAATTTCAAAGAAAATTGTCGCTTTTAACAAACGCAATTTCTTAAAACAATTTAAAGCAACTGCCGCTAAAAAATAATCACTTAAATACAAAACCCCAAAATTTATTTGGGGTTTTTTTATAAGTTTATTTGAGTTTTTGTTCTAATTCTTTTCTTAATTTTTCATATCCAGGCTTTCCAAGTAAAGCAAACATATTCTTTTTATAAGCTTCTACTCCTGGTTGATTAAAAGGATTCACTCCTAATACATACCCACTTATTCCACAGGCAAGTTCAAAGAAATAAACGAGATAACCAAAAGCAAAAGCATCAATCCTGTCAATATTTAAAACTATATTTGGCACTCCGCCTTCAACATGTGCTAGCAAAGTTCCTTCAAATGCACGTTTATTGACATAATCAAGGGTTTTACCAGATAGATAATTAAGCCCATCTAAGTCACTTGGATCCTTCTCGATGATAAACTCTTTTTCCGGATGAATTACATTTAATACTGTTTCGAACAAGAAACGTTCTCCATCTTGGATGTATTGTCCTAAAGAATGTAAATCCGTTGAAAAGGATGCGCTTGATATGAAAAGACCTTTATGATCCTTTCCTTCTGATTCACCGAATAGTTGTTTCCACCATTCAGCGAAATAATGAAGTTTCGGCTCATAATCCACAAGCATTTCAACTGTTAAATTATTGCGATATAATAAGTTTCTAATTGCGACGTATAAATGGACATCGTTCTCATAAATACTCATTTTTTTGGATTCTTTCTTGCAAGCCTTTGCCCCTTTTAAAATTGCTTTGACATCAATATTCATCGCCGCAATTGGAAGTAACCCAACTGGTGTTAAAACAGAATATCTTCCACCAATATCGTCCGGTACAACAAATGTTTCATAACCTTGTTCTAAAGCAAGATTTAACAACACACCTTTTTCTTTATCTGTTGTCACATATATTCTTTCTTTGGCTTCTAAAAGCCCATATTTTTCTTCAAGTAATTTTTTAAATACACGAAAAGCGATAGCAGGCTCTGTTGTCGTTCCAGATTTTGAAATAACATTGACAGCAAATTCTTTTTCTTTTACATAGTCCACTAGTTCTTGTAAATATGTGCTAGACATATTATTGCCTGCAAAAACAACTTCCATTTTCTTCTTTTTTTCATAATAAGGTGTCAACAACTCAATCGCAGCTTTTGAACCTAAATAAGATCCGCCAATGCCAATAACAACTAAAATTTTTGCTTGTCTTCTGATTTTTCTTGCCGCTTGAATAATCCTTTTTAACTCATCTGGATTGTATGTGTCTGGAAGATTCACCCAACCCAAAAACTCATTTCCTTCACCAGTATGATTATTTAATGTCTTCCTAGCGGCGGTCACTTCTTTTTGAATATTAGCGAGCGCTACTTCAGACACCTCAGAAAGTGCGTGTTTAATATCAATTTGTACAATTTTTTCCATAATAACCCTCCAACGATTAAATTACAAAATATTATAACATAATTTGAGCGAATGAAAAAGCCAGAAAGAGCGTTTTCTTTCATTAAAAAGAAAAACGGCTAACAATCTTTGCCGTTTTTTTGATACTGTTCAATCCATTCTGGAAGTTTTGTCTCAAAAGGAGTAAATCCCGATTCCAACTGAACTTCTATGTATTTCTTATGTCTTTGTTTATTGATTCGTTTGTAACTTAAACTCACTTTCGCATCTTCACTAACATTTAGTACTTCTAAAGATACGATGTCGCCAACACTGACAAAGTCTTCAATACTTCTGACAAAACCGTCACTAATTTCGGAGATATGGACAAGTCCATCCATTTCATTCTCAAGTTTTACAAATGCTCCATACGGTTTAATTCCAGTAATTCGACCTTTGACGATGTCTCCTGCTTTCATAATAAACACCTCACAAAGATTACTGGTTTTATTATATCATATGTCA
>JAQUZN010000021.1:10413-18269 GCA_028691315.1 Candidatus Izemoplasmatales bacterium
CGATCTTTTAACTTCTGAATACAGATTTCTTTCATCTCAGAATTTTTAATATTCATAAAACCCTCCTACCAAACGTGTTCTACACCTATAACTCCCGGTACTCTTTCTAATAAAGTGTCTTCTACTAGTTCACGTAATGTAGATTCAAACCCACCACATCCTACGCAAGCTCCGGTCATTTTTACATAGACAATGCCTTCTTCAAATTTAATAAACTCGATATCTCCCCCATCTCTTCTAATGTAAGGTTTAATCAAATTTATAACTTCATTGATTTCAATTAATATCTCATCGTATGTCAATTTAGTATTCCTCCGTTACTCTTCTCTTGTTTTGCTTGGATTGAAGTTCGGATTTTTTAAAATATAATATGCACAATTCATTGGACAAGATTCCGTCAAATAATCTGGAATAGTTTTAAAACTGTTTGTTTTTCCATTTTTTGTAAATCCTTTTATCCTTAACATCCCGGCAGAATAATCGCCTACAATATAAGGGTAAATATCAAAAACATCGGTATAACGTTTATTGAAATCATCCAATATAAACGCTTCACGATAATTTTTAATTAAATCAAATTCTCCATGGATAGTGTCAATCATAACTTCATCTCCTAGCAATATTATTTTACCATAAACTTTGGAATATCATGTGAATAATGTCTTTAGAAACAAAGAGGGCAACTTATGCCCCTATAAAAAGATTAATTCGTTTTCGATTAAACAAATAGCTTCGCAAATTATCGCTTTGCCTTCGCCTACAATTCCAAGCCCTTCGAAAGTAGTCGCCTTAATCGATATCTTAGAAATATCTACTTCTATAATATCGGCAATACGTTTACGCATTGTATCAACATATGGTCTTAATTTTGGTTTTTCTAAGGATACCATACAATCTAAATTGGATAATTCATATCCTTTACCTTTAACAAAATCATATACTTCTTTTAATATTAAAGCAGAATCATAATCTTTATACTTGGGATGATCATCTGGAAAAAATTTTCCTAAATCGCCAAGTGCCATCGCGCCCAAAATTGATTCCGATATTGCATGTAATAAGCAATCACCATCTGAGTGTCCAAATGGACCTTTATCAAAATCAATAGTAATTCCTCCAAGGATAAAAGGTCTGCCTTCTACCAAAGGATGAATATCTTTCGAAAACCCAATTTTCATCATAATAATTCCTCCAAAATCAATAAGTCTATCTGTGTCGTTGCTTTAAGATTTGTTTCATCTCCCAAGACAACGGAAACATCCAACTGTATTTCATTCATATATAATGAAGCATCATCTGTATATTCATGATGATGTTTATATGCTTCTTCATGAGCTTTTTGGATATCAGTCAAATAAAAACCTTGTGGGGTTTGGATTTGAAAAGTTGTGGACCGATCAATCGTTGATTCAATAATATTATTTTTAACAATGTTTAAAGTATCTTTGACAGGTATTGCTAAAGTCACAGCTCTCGATCTAGAAAGTTCGTTTAAAACGGACTCGATAAATTCCGGTTTGATATTTGGCCTTGCGCCATCATGAATTAAAACAATTTCTGTAGATACCTGTTTTAAGCCAAGATAAACACTTTCTTGACGGGTCGTTCCCCCAAGAATCACTTCAATTTTAGGTGATGTTAAGAGCTTTTTAGTAAAATCAAATTCTTGAATCGATACGACCACTATTATTTTAACACAAGACTCATCATTTATGAAGTGTCGAATTGTAAATTCAATCAGATGTTTCCCTTTTATTTCATGAAAAACCTTGTTATAAGTGAGATTAGCTCGCGTGCCTTTACCAGCCGCAACAATTACTGCGCTATACATATAACCTCCGTATTTGAAACCAATATTTGAAGAGGAACATCAGACTCATTATAAACAAACGAATTTATTAATTGAAAATCATACATGACTCCAACCGCCACTCCATTAAAATCGGATAGATAGATATCATAAAATCCTTTTCCATAACCAATTCTATACCCCTCTTTAGAAAAAACAAGTCCCGGGACAATGATTAAGTCAATTTCTGATTTTGATACATACCTACCTGTCGGTTCTAAAATATCATATACTCCTAAAACAAATTTTCTTCCTGGTTCAAAAAAATCCATTAAAGAAGCAGAAAAATTAATAATTTTAGGAAAACAAAAAGATTTATTCTCGTCTTCTAAAAGTTTTAAAACGTCTACTTCCTGATAAACGGGTGAATAAATAGCAACCATTTTTGCTTCTTTGTAAACAGGAAGATTTTTAACTTGATTAATGATTATCTCTGAGTATTTCTCACTATCATTTTGTGATAAAAGCAATCTTTTTTGTTTATATTCTGAACGCAACTCGTGTTTTGAAGCAAATATGTTACTCACCGAACACCGAATAATTTCGTTTTGGATTAGATATCGCTTCGTTTAATGCCTTATTACTTAAATTCACAAGTTCATTCATAGAATATGTTGACCAAGGGTCGCGTTTGATAACACCTAAATTCGGATAAATAATTTGTTGAATACCGCCAATACTTAATGCTAGATTCACAAGATCGCCCCCACTTTGAAGGGCTCTCGATAAGACATCATATTTCTTCTGTTCTTTAATAATCAATGCGAATTGGATTCCTGTTATTCTAAAAATGCTGTTGATATCTTTAGCAAAATGATATCGCATTTTTTTTAGGTATTCGGCAATCATTAAATTCCCAACTTCTCTTCCAAATCGTTGGTTTATATCAGGAATATTTGTTAAATGAATCATTACCAAATAAAAAGGCTCTGTTTCTTTCATAATTTGATTTAAATATGTAAACATTTGTGGCTCAAGCGGTAAGGAATCAATTTCATGAATAGCAGTATCTGGGAACAGTTTAATATCGATTCCTTTCAACACAGCTATAATTTGAATTTTCTTCTCAAATTCAAATACTTTTCCAGTTTCTTCTACCCAAACATAAGTGCCATTTCTAAGAATCCGATATTTCATGTCATATGATGGAATTTTCTTGTTGGCTTTTTTAATATTTTGTAAGTAACTAGCCTGATCATCTTTGTGAATTAAATTCACATATGTTTCAAGCGAAATATTATTCTCTTTGGTTTTTGTAATTGATAAAAATTGATCTGTCACAAATAATCCATTTAAATCCTCATCGTAGAAAATAACGCCTTCAGATAATAACCCAATTGTTTGAATAAATCGAAGTCTAAGCAACTCAGAAGTTGACTTGATTTCATCTAATTCTTTTTCTAATTCAAAAAAATCATAATCTGTTAAATTTTGAGTGATTTTAATTTTGTTTTTAAACGTCATCGCAAATAAAATAACCACTCCATATAACAGATAAGGATAAAACCAGATCACAAATTCACTAGAAAAAAATGGAATCCATAGCGGGAAAAAGGTCATAATTACATAAATCACAGCGATAAGTAAAAATACTATCAGTTTCCAAATACGAAACTTATGGTAAATAATGGAACTAAGTATCATCAGAAGCATTAGTAATCCAAAAGAAATATAAATAAATAGATTGCTCACATGTCCCACCCCTTCTTAAAAGTTAATTTTTAATGTTTGTTTTAATATAAATTATTGGATAATAATATGATAAAAATATTCCTAAAAATACTAAATTATACAATACCGAAACATATCTTTCACCCGTGATATACGCAAACCCTAATATTCCTAAAAAAATTAGTGCCCATAAAAACGTTAAGCCATTGTTAATAACTTTTACGAGTACAGAATCAGCATAATCTTTTCTAAAATCATATTGATGAAATTCGTAGACAATTGGCTGGTTAAAAAACCAAGAAATTAAAAATACTAATCCCATAATCGCCAGATAAGGATCATCACTTTTTAATTGATTAAATCCTGTCCAAAAAACAGATAAAATCAGTGCCACAAACAATAACCCATTTAGAAAATATTCAAACCAGCAAATTTTATGAAGTAAACGAAATTTAAGATAAGTTAAACTAGCTGTTAATATAAGCGCAAAAGGCACTAACCAAATTGCGTTGATATAATTTGATAAGAAAGCAAGAATACTATAAATTAGTAGATAAGCAAATAAAAATTTAAGACCCATAAACTTATATTTTGAACGCGTAATTTCCGCATTTTCATATTCTTGATAATCATCAAGTCCAAATGCGTTAATGACTCGGTACAATAAATCAGTGTTTCCTAAATATTTGAATCCTCCAGATTTAATAACTTCTTCAAAAGTAATCTTTTTTAATAACAAATTCGATAGCTTATCATTCGTAGAATAAATTGTTATATCTGCACTAGCATATTCACCCCTGTGGATTGAAATATTCTTCTTTTTTGTTCGAATAAAGTAATCACTCTTGCCAATATGGAAATTAACATGCGTTTCTTCGTTACCAAGTAATAGTTTCCCATAATTATGACGAATCATCATGATAATCTCATCATTTGTTAAATAATAAAATGTATCATCATCTTCTCCATAATATAGTTTTTCTTCAATTTTATCTCCAAGAACAATTCCTGAATGAATAACTCCAAACAAAGAAGCTTCAGGACGCAACCATTTTCCAGCAAGGTAGAGATTATCAAATAACTGGGTATGCTCTCCTGCTTCAATCGCAATTTGATCATTGATTGAGAGACCTTTACGAACTGACTCATCGCTAAGCATCGATAAATATTGTTTAGGCTTCCCTAGTTTCATCCCAACAATACTTTTCTTTAATTTAGGAAATACATTATATATTCGTTTTAAGATATCGTCTTCCATGAAAATATCGTCTTCATTATAAGTAAAATCAATACACAATGCGCCTTGAGAAGCCAAACATACATCCTTATCATATAATTTATAGTTAAATAATCGGATAATTCTTTTATCGTTTTCCAAATCATTCTTAAAAAAATAACTTAATTCGGTAATACCACAATTTTGTGGCTTTTGATTTAAAGCTAAGTATAAAGTATTTACTTTTTTTGTGGAGGTTAAGTTCGGATAATATTTGCAAATGCGTTTTATTTCTTCTACGTATTTTGGAAAATATTTTTCATAGAATGCTTTTGGGTTTTGATTAATCATAAAATACTTAGCGCTATATTTATTACCCGAATTATCTTCAAACGCTGTTACTTTTTTTGTGTCATCTATTTCATAGGAGACTATTTTAATATGTTGGATAATTTTAGGGTTAATAATTTGCAATTTATTAATTAAAATCTTACGAATATCATCATTACTTTGGCGAAGATAAAAAATCCCGTCTTTTAATCCAAGGAAAAAATTCATAAAAAAATGATAACTATTAATATCTCTCGGATGAAGTCCATTTACTTGATTATTCATAATAAACTCTTGAATCAACTCAGAGCTTTGGAAATATTTTTCTAACAAAGCTTCTAAAGAGTAATCTCCCCACTCAATCATCAGTGAGGTTAATGTATAGTCAGTGTTAGTAAGCATTCCTAAATACTGCGTCACAAAGTTTTGGTAATGCCTTTCTAAATCTTTAAAGAAACGATGAATCTGGTCTCTTTGTTTTGGATAATACCTGACCAAATAAACTCGAAACTGCTCAAACGACAATATTCTTTCGCGAAGCGTGGTCTCATTTTCAATGATAACATCCATATTATATGGTTCTAAACCTAATTCATTGTTTAATCCGATTAACTCAAGATATTTGTTCAATAAACTATTTGGAAAGAGCCCATGAATGATGTTTTCGCGTTGATATTCAAAATTAAAACTATGATTTTCTGGGTCGGTAAGTGTTACAGATTCATATGAATCATCTTTGAATTTATCTTCTTGAACGACTAATACATTTCGCATTTTTCTAGCAAGAAATAAAGCAGCAGCTAAAGAAGTGATATCACTACCTACAATAATTACATCATATTGATCCAAAATACCACCTCACTTTTAATCTTGATTAAATAGAATTATATCATATATAATCAAAAAATACTATGTACCAAAAAAAGAAAAAGTGCCGAAGCACTTTACTTTATTTTTAAGTATTTTTCAAAATATAATGACAAAGTTTCTTTCGAAACGTTGTAGTCAATTTGACGATTTATCGTGACACTCACATAACCCGTTTCTTCAGAAACAACAATGGTAAGTGCATCAGATTGCTCACTGATACCGATAGCGGCGCGATGTCTCGTTCCAAAGTGAAGTGGTAAATCCGTTCTTTCAGTAGAAGGATAATATGCTTTAGCACACAAAATTGAGGAGTCTCTAATAATAACTGCCCCGTCATGTAGCGGCGTAGTTGGAATAAAAATAGATGCTAGTAATTCAGAAGACACAGGCGCGTTAATCATTAAAGCTTTACTAATAAAAGCTGACAAATTAATACTTCTCTCAATGGTAATTAAAGCACCGATTTTTCGATTCGATAAAAATTCTACAGTTTCTAAAAGTTTATCTTCTAAATCGTTATCTGTTTTGTCTCTTTGACTTTTGTTTTTCTTTGAGCTAAATAATTTAGTAAACTTTGTTAGCTCATTAATATATGTTGCAATTAACATATAAATCAGAGGGATTAAAACAATTATTTTAGTAATAAGTGTAAATCCACTTCCCGAATCTACAACTATTAAAACGACATCTAAAAGAAACAAAATGACAAGCAAAATCTTAAAAAGGCGAATAGATTTATGTGATATTTTTACACGCAAAACAATAAGATAAATCGCAAACAAATAAGATGCAATTAATGCCAAACTAAAATTATCCATGATTCACCCTTCTTTCAAATGTTTATCTAATTTAATTATACTTTATCTAAACTAAATAATAAAGACTTATAAGTCAATTTAAAGGTTTTTTATTATCTGTCTTTTTAAACACATAATCTAATGCAAAATAACTAATCGGTATTAATAATGCCGACGCAAAAAATGGAGCGATTAAGGATAATAATGAATTCGTATCATAATTCACATTTAACCAATTTGTAATTATATAATCAAACCCGGAATTCAACCCAGTACTAATTCCCCATCTTGAGATAAAAACCAACATAACAACCGAAAATTGCATGGTTGTCCTGTTTTTAGGTTTAAATGTAAATATCGCATTTGCAAAATATGAAAAAGCTGATGCAACCGCAAAAGCAATTGTAAAAGAAAGAATTGGTCCAAAATCCATTGGATTAAATGCAATCCAATATACACCTAAATGAATAAGTGTATTGAGGACGCCAATAAATCCAAAAGTGATAAATTTCTTGGTTAGAAAATGTATTTTAACAAATTTGAAAAGTTTATTCAACGGTTGCTTCCTCCGACATTTCTTCAATTAAGTAAATAGGCCGGTCAAGAACTTGACGACGCATTTGGTATAGTAAATAGAATATCGAATAACTAACAATTCCTAATAAGAAAACGCCAAGAAATACATATCCACCTAAGATGAACTCAGATATTGTAAATATTTGGAAAACAAATAATAAGATATCACTGATTAAAAGAAGGATACTAGTGATAATTACCGTAATTGGAACGACCATTAAAATCGTTGAAAATTGGTTCATACCATTAAAAGCATATTTAAGTAGTGATTTAAAACTCCAAGTACTCTTACCATTTGCCCTTGGAATGAAATCATATTCTATACATTTTCTTTTATATCCAACCCAAGAGAAAATTCCTTTGACAAATCGGTAATTATCTTTAAGTTTTAAAAACGCCTCTACAACAACCTTATCAAGCAATTGAAAATCCTTCGCTCCATTATCAAGCGGCATATCTGAATGTGAATTATAAATTCGGTAAAACCAGTTGGCAAAAAAAGTTCTTAACTTAGGCTCGCCTTTTCTAGTTTTACCTTTTGTGTAGA
>JAQUZN010000021.1:18369-21411 GCA_028691315.1 Candidatus Izemoplasmatales bacterium
GTCGTACTTGACATGAATAACCCCTTTGTCAATTGTTAAATATTTATTTTTGGCAATAGAAGAAACAGAATTTTCTTCATAAAAACTTAGATCATCATAAGCATACTTCAGTGATTGGTCAAATAAATCACTTTGTTCATACATTTTAGAAGTTTTATATATATACATCCTAACCGGTCTCGTATTGAAATAAAGATACCCATTGAAACTCTCGGTTATATTTCCATCAATATCTTCAACAAATACTCGCTCAAAGTCAACCGTTGAAGAAAGTGCAAAATATAGCATACCTTCTTCTCTTAAAAAATTGATATTAGATAAATCATACACGAGATAAGCTGCACTGTCAATTGCACATTCTAAACGATATTCTAATACTTTTGGCTCGTTGAATAAATTGGTTTCTTCAAAATAAATAGCTACAGGCTCACTCCAAAACTCACATTTCACTTGATGAGACATATCACTCGATATTGTACAACTACTAGTTGAACCATCACTAAATTCCATAAACACTTCTTTATATGCTTCAATACTCATATCAGTAGATTTTAAATAAATAGCGCCTGCATCAAAACCAATGTTTAATTCTTCATTGCCGTATTTGTAAAAATTGCGCTCGGACTTATCAATCACACCACTTGCACTAACTAGTTCTGCACTACTTATTGTCATGTATGATGTAACGCTATCTAATCGTTTTAAACTTGTGGCTGTATAACTTTCAAGATTAATGTCGGTAAAATCGAAACGGGCATCCTCATTATCTAGTAAAGCCGTTACTAACAACAATTTTTGACTAGTAGCTTTATTTACGGAACTAATAGATCGAAACTTGCTATATGTAGTATAAGATTCATATACATTAAATGAAGAAGCATTCACAATTTCATACAAACGGTACTCAGTATTCGCGTATTTTAAAGTGTAAAAAGTACTTGGCAAATAGTAATCATATTCAGCACTAACAAGAATATATTTATAACCTAAAAACTGATTTAAATAGATGGCTTGAATTTCCAGTTTGTTTTTGGATTGATCTTCATCAGCGTTAAATAACAGTTTTCCAATTGCCTTTGTTTCGGAGTCTGTCCAAGAATGAAAAATTTGTGTATTTGTCGCAAAAGTGGTCATTCGGTTGAAATTTATAGGTTCAACATCAAGCCGACTCAAATCAACATATACCCTGTAGAACTCATTTTGGTCTAATACTTCATTTAAATAATCATTGACTGAATGCATCGTTTCAAAAGTATCAATTTTGTTTGGAATAGCAAACGGTCCAGAATAAACATATCCAATCGCAATCGCAAACTCAACCCAAAATACAATTTTTATAGCTTTATGTTTTTTTAACCACCCAAAAATTAATAACAAAATTAAGACAACCGCGGCGATAAACATTAATACCGTATCTGCTGTTAAGACATCACGAGATGTATAAGTAGTATCTGTTCCAAGTTTTTTTAAATAGTACTGAATAGTAAAAGCATCTAGAAGAAGCATGACTACAATTGGAATTGTTAAAAACTTCATCTTTACTTTTTCAAAACCATACTGATCAAAAACATGTGCTAAAATCATCACTTCAACCAAAGGATAAACATTAATCCATCTTGTATACGGTGAAACCAATGTTCCTGAAAAAACAAAAGAGAATAGCGGAAAAAAAATAAGAACCATACCAAAAGGAATCAATATTTTGTATACTCTAGCAATTCTTCCTTTCATAAAATAGATATAATTCATATATGCAAAACCAATAACTGTTATAAATAGTGAGAAGTGTTCTGTGCCATAATTACTCTCAAAACCGTAAAACCCAATCCCTTTTTGTTCTGTGAATATCTTTGCGATTGCACGGACATAAATTGTCGGTTGAAATAGTTTTAATTCAAAAGAGCCAATATTCACTATCCAAGAGTTAAAGGAACCTTCTTGCCGGAAGGTATCTTCTAAAACAAATAGAATCGAAGGATAAAGAATAATCAAAGACATTCCAACTCCAATAAGAATTAATCCTAAGAAAATGACTCCTTCTTTAATAAATTTAAAGAAATTAAAACCTGGTCTTTTAAAATATTCTACGATAAACATGATGCTAATAAATGCGAGTGCCATATATCCTAAATAAAAATCATAAAAAATTACCATAAGCGCATACAAGGGCACAATCCATCTTTTTTTGTGAAAGAAAAAGTGAATAACAACTAAACTTAATGGCAAGTAAAATGCTAATGATAAGAATACCGGAAACGCCATAAAACTGACCGATCCGCCACTTATAAAATAAATAATTCCCATCCAGAATATTGTGCGATTCTTCATTCCTTGTAAGGAAAGATAATATGCAAAAATCATTACTCCCGCTAATATTTTTATTAGTTCTGTAGAAGAATAAGCAATTTCAGTTGGCATTACATAAGATAATAAAAAAGTAATCAAGGTGAAGATATCAATTGGTATATAGTAGATATCCGAAAAGAACGAAGCGCCAAGATAATTATTTAGATTAAACCACGAAATGGTTCCATCCTTCACTTGAGCAATAAAATCATTCATAATGGAATAGTATTGAAGAATATCGTCTGAGAAATTATTGTAAAAACTATTATTTATTAATATAATCGCAATATCAATCACAAATAGAATCGTAAAAACAAAAATCGCTAAAAAAAGAAATGTCTTTTTCTTACTTGAAAACACATCTTCGATCCACGATTGAAATTTAAGAGATTGAATTTTAAGTCTTTCTTTTCGTTTGACTTTTGTTGAATTCATACTAACCCCTTGTTCCTAAGTTGTTGTTTTATTATAACATAAATTCGTACGATTTTATAAGTAGTTTTTGTGCAATTAGTATATAATAATAGGTGGTGATATAATGGAAAAAGCGATTTTAGTCGGATTAGACACTGGCGACGATGTGAATTTCGTCGAATCAATGGAAGAACTAAAGAACTTAACTTTAGCTTGTGATGTTGAAGTCTTAGATCAAATGGTACAAAAAGCAGATTCTCCAACTTCTAGGTTTTATATTGG
>JAQUZN010000143.1 GCA_028691315.1 Candidatus Izemoplasmatales bacterium
GTTTCAAAAATACAAAGACGATGCTATTTTCTGTTGTGGTTCAAGTTGTTCCCATTATAAATGGACACAGAACCATGAAGCAGAAGATATACAGCAAATGCTAACTACAGAAAAGTTTGATAAAAATCTGCTAATAACAACTACTGCACTGGACGCTGGCTTCAATATTAAAGATCCACAACTTCATGGAATGATTGTGGACATCCCTGATATAGATACCATGCAGCAGTGCATAGGACGCAAACGAATCATAGATAGCAATGATTACCTAAATGTGTTTATTCAGAACATAACTAATCAGAAATTGAATGGTTTCAAAACATCTTTTCAAAGAGGATTGAAGATGGCTGATTATTTATCCACACATACAGAGAAAGAATTAGCACACGAATTTATACGCCAGTATGATAAATCTGGAGTTATCTATGATGATGAAGAGAGTCACAAAAAAATAAATCCACTAATGTATCAAAAGCGAAAAGATGATATAGAACAAATTTCAAAAATATTGAATATGGATGAATTTGGATATAGCAAATATCTGTCTACAGAAGTATTTGGAAATAAAAAAGAAAGGAAGAAAATCGACTGGATGAATGAAAATAAAACATTAACTGAATGGCTTGATGCTCATTGCAACAAACCCATGCTCACAGTAAAAGATAGACAACCACTAATAGAAAAATTAAACATCAGACAAGATGGACATATAGTGAAGGACATTAACGTAATCAACACAAGTTTAACTTGCCATTTACATTTACCATATCAGATACAATCTTATTCGGAAAAAATTACTGAAAACGGACAGCAGAAACGGTATAAATCAATATGGAAAATTTATAAATTGTATGATGATAAAGCAAGTTAATATATTACAATATTGTAATAATTACATTAAAATATAGTGCCAAGGGGGACAAAATTTACGGGGTCCTTATATATAAGGAGTACGTATAAAAAGTACCCCTAAGATATTACAAACTTGTAACTATTATAATAGTAAAATAGGTCAAGGGAAAGGTCAAGAGATCAGAATTTCGCAATCAAAGAGACGATTGCTCATTCTAAAATTATAAACTTTGATTTCATCAAACTTTATAATTTTTAAATTTTTATTTAACATTTAGATATAAATTAATTTTAAAATACTGTTATATATTTTTTTCAATATTGATAAATCATAGTAACGGATTCCCTTTATCCGTTACTGGAACAACACAAAAAAGGACAGTGCAACTGTACTTTATTGTGTTGCGATGCCCTTGACCTTGACCTTTTGCCCTTAACTATTATAGAAGATATATTAATTAATATTATTCTTTTTGGAGCGAATATAATAAATTTCAAATTAAATAATTGATTGATAATAAAAAAGCACCTGATAAACAGATGCATAAATGAATTGTTATAGATTTTTAATTTTATCTAGTGCTTCATCAATAGAAAGACCTGTTTCAGCAAGTGCCATTTGTAATTGTTGCAATTTTTCCTGATTTGCAGCATCTAATAATGATTGCTTTTGCTTATTTAGAGCTTTAATCTTATCATCAAGTTTTTGCTTTTTGGTTTCTAGATCTTGAATGGATGAATTAAGTTCAGAAATCTTTTCGTCAAGCGTTTTCGACTTTCCTCTTGGCATCTTACAACAACCTCTTTTCTTGGTAATTTCTAATTTGATTATAGTTTTATATTTGGAATAATGCAAGGGGAATATACTGAAACTTGATATAAAATTATATTTTTAATACCTTACAGCCACTTTTAGAGTTAAGTAGTATAATTTCATAGGTAAAATTAAATACGCTAAAAAAGCGCAAATCGTTAACTAATAAAGGGAGATACGATATAAATAAATGCTAATAAATATTGAAAAGATTTAAGTAAATGATAGAATTCGTCAGGACTTTGGTGATGTACAGAGTTTGGCAGACAATATAAAAAAGAATGGACAAATCCAGCCGATTGTGATTACTTCAAAATATGAATTAATTGCAGGAGAACGCAGATTGAAAGCTATGAAATTGCTCGGATACAAACAGGTAGATGTTCGGTTTATGGAGGTACAAGATGCAGAGCACGCTTTAAATATTGAAATTTCAGAAAATGAAACACGAAAAGATTTCAGTAAAGCGGAACGTATTGACTATGGATGGCGGCTAAAAAGAATTGAAAGTGTTAAAGCAAAAGAAAGACAAGGGACACGAAATGATTTAACTTCTGAGAAAAGTTTCACAAAAGTAAATCGTACTACGGATATTGTAGCGTCTAAACTTGGTATTGGCTCAGGTAAGCAATTTGAAAAAGAAGAATATATAGTTGAGAACAAAAATGCTTTATCTTCTGCTGATTTTGATGACTGGGATAAAAACAAACTTACTACAAACAAAGCATACAACAAAATTAAACAAAAAAAAATACATGAAAAACCTCAAACTAAAAAGTGCTTAAAATATAAACAAGAAAAACCAGTTTCAGATTTTACAAAGAACAATGATTTTTGCAATGAAGGTACACAGAATACTAATGTCCCAGTCGCAGAAGGTACGGACACGAGTTATATTGATACATCTACAGAAGTCGGTAAAATTATTATGGATTTGAAAACTCCTAAAATAATTGATGAAAGGACGATGGTAAAAACTCGAATTAACTCTGTCAAATCGATTATTGAAGAAATGATTGATTCCGCAGATGATTCATTTTTTGGAAGTGATGGCATAGCAGATAAAATGACACAAAAAGATAAAGATGATGCTATTTCTTATATGAATCAATTAAGCGGAGCACTCTTGAAGCTTAAAAATAAAATTGAAAAAATTGAAATCAAAGGAGAAACAATTGCATGGCCTTCCACTGATGACAAAAATTTTTCTAAAGATGAATGTGGTAAAGATAAATCACAACAACTAATTTCAGAAAATGAATGTTTAAAAATTGAAAATGCCCACCTTCGTGATGCATTGGATAATAGGCAAAAGCAGATTGATAAACTCATGTCTGAAAAATCTTTGCTAGAGCGCAAGGTCAAACTTAATCAAGAAGATTCTGATAGATATAAAAAATTACAGCATGATATTGAATTTTTGACACAAGAAAAATCGAATATGTCAAGACAAATTGATTCAGCAACAGAACTTTCTGGATTAACTGTTTCAGTTCAAGATATGCTTGAAAAGGAACTCGCCCCTATTAAGTTTAAGCGGTGTATGGATGTTCTTAACACAAGTGAAGTTGCTGTTAAAAATCTTGAAGAAGTGGTTAATCATGTTCAGAATTGGGTAGATGAAATGAAAACTTATTTACCAAATAATAATTCCGTAAATATTATTGATGCAGATTATGTGTTGTGTCATAATTGAAATACGTTCTAAAAATTATTTTTTATGAAAGTGGGGGCTACATATGCGTGAGCAGGAAAAATTGTCAAAGCAGTTGGAAAACGTGATAGCATTTTTCCGCACGGTTAAACAGGAATACGAATATGATTATGGTCAGGTGGGTGAACAGGACAAGTTGAAATGTGATCTACTGCATTCCATTGAACTGACTGATGTGGACTATGCCACACGCTGTAAGACCGCAACGAAACTTCGAAAGTGTTTAAAAACTCGGCGCTATTATAAGGATATGGTAGAGGAACGGAAGGCAATTGTGGATTTTCTAAATAAAACAGAAAACAAACGTATCTTTGATGCGCTTGCTAAGGTGCTTGGAGATACTAGAACTGTGGAACGCTACCACAAAAACCGGAGCTATACGCCGAGAATTGAGAAAATGTCTGTTCTAGTGTAAAAATGGTAAAGTCATGAACACTTATAGGAATTTATTAATTGCGGTGAGTATAAGAAAGAAAATTGAAGAAACCAATTTTGGGTTCTTGCTCAAAGTATAAGAAAGATAAGGGTGTCGATTTGACGGACACCCTTGAATCAAATTGGAGGTTTGAGGTCATTGTGACCTCTAAACAAATCAACGAATCCAATTTTGGATTGGCTCAAATTACAAAAATTAAAAATAAAAGGATGATTAAATGAGCGATAAAAAAAATATTATTTCAATTTTGCGTGTAAAGGCGCGGGACGCAAAGGGCGAAAATAAAAATAAATATTTGCTGATAGACAAATATAGATATAATGGTTCTGAAAAAATCGATCAGCATAAAGAGATCAAGAATTTATCTGAAAACGAGATTGTAAAGCGTATACAAGATGGCAAGTTATCGACTAGCTATTCTATTCTTAAAGCAAAAATAAGTGTTACAAATTCCGAATTGCTACGAATTTTAAAGGCGGTTCATCCAGAAGGATTCCACAGGGGAATAGAAAATGATAACTATGTATATTGGTTTAATAGTGATTTGATTACTGTTGATGTTGGCAAAAGTGTTGCGACATATCGCAATGTACATTCCTACCAATATATTGACAAAAAGGG
>JAQUZN010000144.1 GCA_028691315.1 Candidatus Izemoplasmatales bacterium
TCAAGCAAATCTTTTTTATCTTATTATTCTATGTTATTGGCGAAAGCATTTCTTTTGGAATCTCAAGCATATTTCCGAATATATTCATTCCTGGGACAATTTTAGGAATGCTGTTATTAGTTTTAGCGCTATTATTAAAAGTTGTTAAAAACGAATATGTAGAAGATGTAGGTATCTTTTTAACAAGCAATATGGCCTTTTTCTTTATTCCTGCAGCAGTGAGTGTGATTGAGTATTTTGATTTATTAAAAGTATCAATTATCAGGATTTTAAGCTTAGTAATCATCAGCCTTGTAGTTAGTTTTTTCTCGATTATGGGAAGTGTAAAATTAACAATATTTTTACAAGACCAGTGGAAGAAAAGAGGAACAAATCATGAATGAGATTTTTTCTTCTCAAGCATTCGGAATTATGTTAACTTTCTTCTTGTACTTATTTTCAACTTTTCTATATCAAAAGACAAAGTTTCCATTGTTTAATCCACTATTAATGTCATCAATATTATTAATTCTATATATTGAAATTGCAAAGATTGATCTTCATACTTTTTTAACCGATTTAAGCGGCATTCAATTGTTTCTTGGACCCTTGATTGTTTCACTCGCCATACCTGTAGTAAAAAAGATTGATATAATTAAGAAGAACTTTTTGGTGATTGCGGTTGGTTCTTTTGTTGGGGCAGTGACATCAATTGGCGCAGTATTAATACTCGGACCATTATTCGGACTTGATACTGAAATTATTATGTCGATTGTACCAAAAGCATCCACAACACCAATAGCAATTGAGGTTAGTGAGTCTTTAGGTGGAATTAAAGCAATAACTGTTGCGGTTGTTGTGCTTACAGCAGTAATTGGATCCGTTATTATTCCAATTTTAATTAAGTTATTTAAAGTTAAAGATTCAAGAGTCATTGGGTTAGGTCTTGGGTCAACATGTCATGCGGTTGGAACTGCGAGAGCTTTAGAAATAGACCCAGAAGCAGGAGCTATCTCCTCGGTTGCTCTTGTCTTTACAGGTGTAATCACTGCAATATATATATTATTCTTATAAATGCTTACAAGTTAAGCATTTTTCTCTTTATGATGCTAGCTGAGTATGATATTATTAAATTAGTAGGTGATTCGTTTGATTTCAAAACAGAAGTTAATTTTTCTAGGCATATATATGTTTTTATATATTTTGGTATCACCATTTGTTTATCTATTAACAGGCGATGGGTTGCATGTATTTCTTATCTGGAATATTTTTTTGGCTAGTGTTCCTTTAGGAATTATGTGTTTAGTTCATTCAAAGTGGATTAAAAAAACATGGATAATCACTTTGTTACTTATATTTTGGTTGCTTTTTTATCCAAATTCACTGTATGTAATAACAGATTTAATTTATCTAGATAAAGATCTATTTATGAGTACTGTGGGTATGAGTTCTTCTATAACGTACACGAAGAATCTTATAGCGTATGTGGCGTTTTTTCATATTTTTCTAGGTGCTATATTAGGAATATTACTAGCAGTAGAGTCAATTAAACCAGTTATTAGTTTTGTTATAAAAAAAAAGAACCAAATTTGGGCATTTGGTTCGGTAGTTCTCATTTCAATTTTATCTAGTTTTGCAATATATGTTGGAAGATTCTTCAGGTATAACACATGGGACTTTTTGAACCTATTCAATATCTTAAAAGACTTTTTTGAATCATTTAGCATGTTCACAGTGGTATTTATAGTAGGATTTAGTATGATACAAATCGTATTAATTACTGCCTTTGTAAAAATCGACTAAAGCTTTTTTAAATCTGTTAATAAATAAAAAATCGCCATTAATGGCGATTTTCTTTATTTATGTAATAGTAATACCATTTCTCTTAAGGACTTCGCAGCAACAGCTGTCGAAGCACCGCTTGCATCAATCATTGGTGATAACTCAACAAGGTCTGCACCAACAATATTCTTTAGCTTTTCAAAAGCAGAAAAAGCATTTAATAAATCTTTGTACTGCATTCCACCGGGTTCAGGAGTACCTGTACCTGGGAATACACTGGGATCTAAAACATCTAAATCTATCGTAATATATACAGGCATATCCTTGATTTTATTAACGGCTTCTTCAAGCCCTTCAAAGTCAAACTTGCGCAAAAATGTATGTCCAGAAGCTGCCCAAGTAAATTCCGATTTATCACCACTACGGATACCAAATTGATAAATTTTTCCATCTCCTAGTAAATCATGGCATCTTCTTAATACCGTTGCATGTGATAATTTTCTTCCAAAGAATTCATCTCTTAAATCAGTGTGTGCATCTAAATGAATGATATGTAAGTCAGGGTATTTTTCTACCATCGCTTGAATGACGGGATATGTCACTAAATGTTCTCCACCAATCATCATTGGTTTTTTATTGTCTTTTAAAATCTGTTTGACTGTTGTATTGATTACACTTAATGCCCCTTCAACATCACCAATTGGTAAATCTAAATCACCAATGTCAGAAGTCTTATAATCTTTTAAATCCATGTCTCTGTAAGGGGAGTACCATTCAACGCCGATAGAATCCACCCTGATTGCGTTTCCTGCAAATCTAGTGCCCGGACGAAAAGAAGTTGTTGCGTCCATTGGCGAACTAAATATAACAACGTTTGAATCGTCGTATGTACTTGTACAACTTTGAAATGATAAATCTACTTTATTAAAGCTCATCATCGTCACCATCCCATTTAGTCCAATGTTCTTTATCAATTATTTTTACATAGCCATTATCTAAATCGCTATGTAACACTGAACCTTTTTTTACGTAAAACAAAATATCATCAATCACTTCTTGAGTGATGATTTCACCTGGAATAACCATTGGAATTCCCGGTGGATAAATCATAATCATTTCAGCAGAAATCTCATCATAAGCTTCTTGTAAAGGGACACTAATTGAAGGCGCATGATAAGCATCACGAGGTCTAGTATATGTTTCTGGAAATGAATATTCAAACTTAATTTTAGGTAATTTATTTCTAATTTTATAATATTTCTTAGACAACTCTTTAAATGCGTAGATTAATGCATCTAAATCATCTTTTGTCGTTCCAATCGTTAAAACACAAAGGATAATATGTGATTCAGCAAGTTCAAGTTGGATATTGTATTTCTTACGCATCATTTTGTAAACTTCAAAACCGGATAATCCTAAATCGCTGACTTTGATAACAATCTTTGTTTCATCAAAGTCAAAACTTCCCTTAGATACAATATAATCTTTGTCAATCACTTTAATACCAGGAATCGTTTTTAACGATTCTCTGGCTTTAGAAGCCATTTGAAGTAAATGGTCAATTCGTTTTGCGCCTTCAAAGTACATCGTTTTTCTTGCGACATCAAGTGAGGCAAGTAAAAGCGAACTCGGAGAAGTACTTTGTAACATATTAATCGTAGAGCGAAGTCTTACATGATCAATTCTTCTTCCTTTTGTTAAAATAACTGAACTTTGGGTAAACGAAGCAGCAGTCTTGTGAAATGATGACGCACTTATATCGGCAGAAGCTTCCATCGCCGTGAAAGGCATTCTTTCATTAAAATAAAACTGGGCGCCATGAGCCTCATCAACTAAGACAAGCATGTTATTATCATGCGCAAGTTTTGTAATTCTTTCGATGTCACTTGTGACACCGAAATACGTAGGATTAATTAAAAAAATAGCTTTTGCATCAGGGTGCTTTTTTATCGCTTCTTGAACACTTTCAAAAGAAACACCATTGGCAATTCCTAAATCAGTATCAATGTTTGGATTTATAAAAATCGGCATCGCACCAGACATAATTAATCCGTTAATGACAGATTTATGTACGTTACGTGGCAATATAATTTTTTCTTTGGCTCTGCAAGTGGACATTATCATCGCGATAATACCAATGGTTGTGCCATTGGTCAAAAAGTATGCTTTATCCGCTAAACAAGCTTCTGCCATCAATCTTTCTGATTCTTTAATAACTCCAGTTGGTTTGCTTAAATGATCTAGTCCTACCGGGGCATTACTATCAAGAAGAAATGTTTCGATACCAGTATAATCTAATAGGTCATTTTCAATTCTACCAAGTTTATGACCAGGTACATCAAAAGGGACTGTATTACTTACACCATATTCTTTTAATTTGGTGAAAAAGGGTGTCTTTTGTTGACGATCTTCTTTCAACTTTGAATAACCACCTTTCTAGTAAAAAATAGTACATGAATGTAATATGAATAATAACATATTATTGCGTTTTTATAAAGAATTTTGTATTGAAAATTTGTAAGAAAATAATATTAAAAAGTTTTCAAACAAAATTTCTGTTATGGTATAATATATATATTACCGATGCGGTTGTGGCGAAACGGCAGACGCGCTATCTTCAGGCGGTAGTGTCCTAGTGACATGTGGGTTCAAGTCCCATCAACCGCACCATAT
>JAQUZN010000145.1 GCA_028691315.1 Candidatus Izemoplasmatales bacterium
AATGGAATTTGCGAAAAAACTATCATTGGGAGAAGAAATAGCCAATGCAGTGTCACATGGGATTGGTGGCATATTTGGAATCGTTGCTTTAATCTTACTATTAATAAAAAGTTCAAATGGATATGAGATAGCAAGTTCAATTATATTTGGGCTTGGAATAATATTACTTTATACAATGTCTACACTGTATCATGCATTTAAAACCGGTAGTAAAGCCAAACGTGTTTTTAAACGACTTGATCATTTAAGTATTTATGTTTTAATTGGAGGATCATTTGCTCCAATATTCATTTTAGTCATTGATAAACCCTTAGGGTGGATTTTACTCGCAGTTCAATGGGTATTAATTATTTTTGGTATTGTAATGAAAGCTGTGAAAGTGAATAAGTTTCAGTGGCTGCATATAGTTTTATTCTTGTTACTAGGATGGAGTGGACTTATACTTTTTGGCCCACTTTATGAGATATCACACGAGGCGTTTTATTTTATTTTGTTTGGTGGGATTTCATACACAATTGGGGTGTTTTTTTATGCTTCTCGATTATTTAAGTATTCTCATTTTATTTGGCATCTATTTGTTATTCTTGGTACTGTACTTCATTTTATTGCCGCATATTTCTGCATTTTCTAGGCGATATCTTTTCATGGGCGAAGGTGATATATTTGGAAACTGCTTTTCGAGTTGAAATCAACATTGTATCTATGCTAGTTTTATTGGCTGTTTTTTTGATTGCACATAAAAAATTAGAAAAAAAGGATTCAATGAACAAAATATTTTTAGTAGCCTCATTGATTGTCATGATAGAACTTATTGTGGAAGCATTGTCCTGTATTGTTAATGGAATGGCGGGGACATTTAATATAATCCTATCAAATGTCTTGGCCATATTATTATTTTCCTTTGCTCCAATTCTATCTTATACATTCTTTGTCTTTATAAAACAGATTTTTGCGCCTAAAATGAAGATTTTAAAACCCTTTCAATTTGTTTTAATATTACCAGTTATTATTATTGTGATGCTCTCGGTATTGTCTCCTTTTTTTGGATGGATGTTTTATATTGATAGTTTAGGAGTTTATCACCGGGGTCCTATTTTCCAGTTTGGAGCGATTTTTACATATCTTTACTTGGTTCTTGGGTTGATTGTTGTTTGTGTTAACCGTAAGCATTTATTAAAATCAGATTTTTTGTTGTACTCCATAATTGGAATATTACCGATTATTGGCGGTATTGTTCAAACTTTATTTTATGGAATTTTACTGATGTGGAGTTCTGCCGCTTTTGCGCTAGTTATTGGTTATATACTTTTACAAGAAAGAATGATTCATCTAGATGATTTAACAGGCGCTTGGACAAGAGATTCATTTTATTACACGATTTCCAGAAAAATCACCCAAGACCCAAATGAAATTTTTGGTATGATTTATTTAGACATTGATGGATTAAAAGCGATAAATGATAGATTTGGTCATCTTGAAGGTGATAAAGCGATTCAAAAAGCGTTAGAACTTGTAAAAAATGCAATATCACCTAAAGATATTATTGGAAGACTAGGTGGAGATGAGTTTGTGGTGTTTGTTGAATGTACAGATCTTATATCGTTAAATCTTACACTCGATAATATCAAAAATAATTTTAAAATGTATCAAAATCAGAAGTATGAGCTTGAGTGTAGTTTTGGAGCCGATATCTATGATAATCAGTATGAAAACCTAGATGTATTTTTACACCATATCGACCATTTAATGTATAAAGATAAAAGAACAAGAAAGAGTCAATAAAAAAAATCTTCATCAAATTTTAAAAATTATCAAGTTTTTTTAAAATCGCTCTTTTCATCAAAAAAAAATGATTTATAATAAAAGTGATAATAAATTTATCACTTTTTTTGTTTTCTGAAAGGAATGAAGAAATCTATGAAATTTAAACAAAAGATGAAGTACAAATTTGAATGTTTTTTATCAAAAGGAACACTTTCCTTAATCATGATGTTATTTCTAATCACCTTTATTTCTGTGGCAATTGTTGGTATTGTCGCATTCTTTGTTTCTGGTGAAGATAGTATTTTTCATGTTATTTGGATTAGCTTTATGCAAACCTTAGATGCAGGTAATCTTTCCAGTGAAGAAGGACAATTTTTCTATGTTTTCATGATGACAATCTCTACCATTGTTGGAATATTTGTCACAAGTTTGCTTATCAGTTTTATTTCAAGTGGGTTCCAAAGTAAGCTTGAAAATTTGCAAAAAGGCACATCCAGAATTATTGAGAAAAACCATACATTAATTCTAGGGTACAACGAGAATGTCAAGGTTATAGTAGAAGAATTAATTGAAGCAAATATAAACGTTAAACACCCAGTTATAGCGATTTTATCGGAACATGGAATGATGGAAACATTGAATGATTTAAAACAAAGTCTTCATTCTTTTCGAAACTCAAAAATCATTGTCAGAACCGGTTCTTTTTACGATAAAACCAAACTTGAAATGTGCAGTATCGCTGACGCAAAAAGTGTGATTATTGCTGAAGAGGATGACTCTAATACGATTAAAGCGATTCTCGCAATCAGACAAACCCCATTTTTTGAGGAAGGACATAATGGTTATATTTCTACGATTCTTATCGAGGAAATGAACATGAGTGTTGCGAAAAACATTGGTGGGGATAAGCTTGAAGTTATCCATCTTGCGGATGCAATGAACAGGATAATGAGCCAAACTTGTCTTCAACCAGGATTGTCTTTTATATATAAGGATATCTTTGACTTTAATGGAGATGAATTTTATTTCTTTAATCATTATGGAGAATTAACAAAAAGAACGTTTGGATCGATTTTTAATGATTTTAATAAGTCGTCTGTAGTTGGGTTGTTTACTAATAATAAAGTTTTTTTGAATCCACCACATGATACATTAATAGGAGCAGATGATCAAATTATCGTTATTTCTGAAGACGATGATACAGTTTATTTAGGACGCGTTGAAAATCACACTTACGATACATTGATTGAAAAGGCCTCTCACTTTGAAAGCCGAGTCAAACGAAATATTCTTGCTATTGGACTTAATGAATCAAAGTTGGATGTTGTTAAAGGCTTTGATCCGTACATAAAGAAAGGGTCCAAAATTACTTTTCTAGTCTCAAAAGACCTAAATAGTAATTTCTATGAAACGATGTCTACATATGACACCGTTGAGTATGAGGTTAAACAAGGTATCACATATGACAGAGAAACGCTAGAAAGTATTGATTTTACTAAAATAAATACCGTTATTGTTTTTGGAAATAATGACGTTGATGAAGACCAAAGTGATTCAGAAACATTATTAACTGTTTTGCATCTTCGTGAGATAGAAAAGAAACTGAACATTGACTTACAAATTGTTATTGAAATAAAGAAGAATTCAAATGCAGATTGTATGCAATATGCTTCTATTGATGATTTTGTTGTTAGTAACATTCTTTCAAACAAAATGCTTTCTCAAATTTCTGAAAACCGTCATTTAAATTTGGTATTTCAAGAGTTGCTTTCTAGTGAAGGTTCTGAAATCTATTTGAAACCCGCTAAAAATTATGTTAAGTTGAATAATGTGGTAACATATGAAACAGTTGTTAGAAGTGCCTCCTTGAAAAGCGAAATTGCAATTGGATACAAACTGAAGAGCAATAAAGATCATGGTGGTGTATTCGTGAACCCAGACAAGGATTTAAATCTAACATTTCATGATGGTGATTATGTGATTGTAATAGCAGAGGACTAAAAAGTTTAATATAGATTTAGATGGGAATCTCCTTGACATACTTTTTGATTTGCAGTATTCTAATAATCACACTAAAAAATAATTGAGGATATTTCTATGAAACAAAAATACACTATTAATGATGAACGCGGTCTTCATGCAAGATTAGCTGCTTCTTTATCAAAACTTGCTTCAAATTATAATGGCGATGCTTTTATTATCTATAACAAGCAGCGTTTTACATTAAAATCGATTACGATTGTGATGAGTTTGGCAATCCCGCAAAAAGCCGAATTTGAAATTGAAGTAATCGGTGAAAAAGAAATAGAAACTTTAGAAATATTCAAAAAAGTGCTTACAGAACAAGGTATTGTCTAAACTGGCTCATAAAGTCCCAAGGTTATTTACTAGCTTTGGGATTTTTATTATCTTTTCTATATGTAAAGAAAAATACTTAATAATATTATTATTAATCAAAAAGCACACAATTTTTTCAAATTAAATCGGTTGACAATATGGAAAGATAAAAGTATACTTACATACTGAAATGGGGTAATATTATGTCTACGAAACTCGTCATTGTGGAATCGCCTTCGAAATCGAAGACAATTGAACA
>JAQUZN010000146.1 GCA_028691315.1 Candidatus Izemoplasmatales bacterium
TTTATAATACAAAAGAAAGAATAAAAAAGAAAGTAGTTTTTCTGTTTTATTCTCTACTTTCTCAAAAATTCTTACTATTTAGTTTTTATGAAGCGTTCAGTTGCGTTTACTTATTAAAGTAACAAATTCACAAAACAAAGTTTTATGAAGTTATAAACAATGACTATAAGTTCATTTATTATATTATTTTCTAATATGAAATTCGATTTCAATCCACAAAATTGAAAATTGCTCTGCTATGAAAAAGCGGTTATTTTTATCGCCTTTTTTATTATAGGGTATTTAAAGAATCAATTTGATTTCTGTTGCTTAAAGATATGTTCAATATTTTTATATATTCAATATCCATAATTACAAAAACGAAAACAGATGTATATGACTGAAGCCCACAATAAATCATTGTGGGCTTCAGTTCTATTTCATATTTAGCACTTATAATAGGAGTTAATTGTGCAAATTATCAATAAATTTTATAACCTCTTCTTTCGTTGGTAAAGAAGGAATTGCGCCCTCTTTTTGCACTGTAAGTGCGCCAACAACATTGGCATATAGTAAAGCTGTTTCAATTGGAGAAGATACGTTTAAACAATGCGCTAATGCGCCATTAAACGAATCACCTGCCGCAACTGTATCTACCACATTGACTTTATAGGTTGGAAATACTTTTTTAATTTCATGGTTCACAAATAAACAACCTTTATCACCCAAAGTCACAATCACATTTTTAACGCCTTTTTTTATGAGCAAGTTGCATGCGCAAATCATACTTTCTAGCGAATCACATTTTTCATTTGGTGAAAGTGATTTTAATTCCGTTTCATTCGGTGTTAAATAATCGACGTTACTTAATAATTCGTCAGATAATGGCTGCATTGGAGCTGGATTTAAAATAAATATTTTATGATGTTTCTTTGCCAGTTTCGCAGTTAATTCAATCACATCCATATTCATTTCAAGTTGAGTCATTACAACGTTCACTTCTTCAAATAGTGCCTCTACCTTTAAAAGATCTTCTGCCTTATATCTTAGATTTGCACTAGGAACCATAACGATCCGGTTTTGGCCTGTTTTATCGACTTGAACCGAACCAATACCAGTCGATGAATTACATTTATATACATAAGAAAAATTAATGCCTTCTTGCGTAAATAGTGTTTCAAATTTTTCGCCATAAGAATCACTTCCAACCATCCCAGTCATAAAGACCTCACTACCTAGTCTTCTAGCTGCTACCGCTTGATTCGCTCCTTTTCCACCCAGAAAAACTTGAAAGGAATTTCCAAACACAGTTTCTCCAGTTTTAGGTAAGTTATCTGTTTTTACGACTAAATCGACAATAAAACTTCCAACAACTAATATACTCATACTATTCCTTCTTAGACAAAAGTTTCCCTAGACTTCCTCCAGGATGAAACGTATAAAAATCAGTTGCGGAAAATTCCTTCATTATTGATAATGTTACCGCAAGCGCGTCCCCAATCGCAAGCGTTAAAGTCGATGAAGTTGTTGGTGCGAGATGAAGTTCGTCACACTCTTCTTTGTAATTATATGCTAGCGAAACATCACACAGTTTTGCAAGGGTTGATTGATGACTTCTGGTAAGGGCGATAAGCGGAATATTCCGCTTTTTTAATGCTGGAATTATATTTAATACTTCTTGAGTCTCACCGCTATTAGAAATACATAAAACAATATCATTTGATTCAATCATTCCTAAATCGCCATGCATTGCTTCAGTAGAGTGCATAAAAAAGGAAGGAGTTCCTGTACTAGATAAAGTCGCAGCCATTTTTTCCCCAATATGTCCAGATTTACCGACACCAGTAACTACTAGTTTTCCAGAAATTTTATTAATCAACTCAACAGCACTTACGACTTCATCACCAAATAAGTCAATCGTATCAATAATTGCGTTTGCCTCTTCAGCTAAAGTACTCTTAAATGTTTCTAGTATTTGATTATGATTCATGGGTTCACCATCTTTCACTTTAATACAACTTCGATTAGTTCTGTTTGATAAATCGGTAACCATCTTGAAATTACCATATAGAATTTCTTGCCATCATATTCTGTATATTTTTGATGAACAAATCCACCATATAATCCTGGATAATCTGATAGTGAAACTAGTATTTCTGGAGTTGACCAAGAAGACGTCAGTGTATCTGCAGTTTGGAATATTATTGAACTGTTTTTAAGATAAACTACCATCCATTTATCAAGATAATTGTTATACATAACTGATAGCTCTGAACAAGCTGGGCTAATAATATAGTAAGGATCATTTTTTAGACTTTGAAGCCCTGGATTACCTTTAACCCAAGTATTCTTTGCGGTATAATACTCATACTCATCTCTGTTTTCAAAATTAGATTCATGTACTCTAGAAAGTACAGTTCCTCCACTTCTACCACCAGGTATCGAGAATAAATAGATATAATCTGAATTTGGATCTTTAACTGGGTATATCTGACCAAAATTAGGTGCTTCAGATTCGCTCCATGAAAGACCAGAAACCTCTTCAAAATGAGTCAAATCGTCAACTGAAGCTTTTACAACTTGATTGTATGACACTAACCATCCGACCCAATATCTCACTGACATATAGAAAATATAGACTGTGTCACCAATCGTAATTCCACCTGTTGGTATTTTTGTGACCTCTCTTGTCATATCGCTTGATTCTTCATCTGATACATTTAGATTGTGTTGTCCTTGCATGAAAGGCAAAGCCATTCCTGATTGATTTGTAACAACACTTGAAAAAGTAAGACCATCAGATAATGTATAATCACTTGATCTAGCCATATAGTTTGAAAACCATAAACCTGAAAATGATCCCACGCCACTAAAAGTATCTCCATATAACAAAATCATTTCATCACCAACCTGAACTGGGATGCCAAGGTCGCAACCTCCGACCCCGGCATCTTTCAGCAAGTCAAAATTTGGACTATCTGGACCAGTGATAAAACCAATTTCCGAAGTATATTCGACCATAGAGGACAATGATTTGCTATTTTCAGGATTTCCTGCAACAACTACATCAATTTGCGCTCCTTCTTCCACTAAATCCCCTACACTAATTCCAGCTCCATAAGAGATAACTACTCCAGGAAGAAATTCACTGGTAGGTAAAGAGACTTGGTTAAGAAGATACTCCCCATTGACTAATAGTCTTGCGTCGCTGATTTGAAGACCGATGATATCAATCGTTTCCACTTTGTTCACATTATTTCCACCACAGCCCATAAGTGATAACATCAGGACTATGGATAAACCTCCTATGATCAATTTTCGCATAATATGCTCCTTATAACTTAGACGTTTTTTTAGATTTTAATAAGAAAAATGCGCCACCTGCAACAACAATTACTCCAAATGTTGCAATTGTGATAATCCAACCTACTGGTAATCCAGAAGGTTCAACAGTTGGACTTACTACTGTAGCGACAATGCTTGTCGATACAGAATTATCTGCTGTTGAAGCGGTAATTGAACAAGCACCTTTTCCAATAGCTGTTACTTTTCCCGTTTGATCAACGGTTGCGACTGCTTCATTTGAACTACTCCAAACGATTGTATTATTTGTCGCATTTGTAGGTGTTGCAACAGCGGTAAGTGTTACTTCATCGCCAACAACCATATTTTGGTCGCCTTCAGTAATAGAAATTGAAGTAACCACTGCTTCAGGTTCTGTATCTGTTAAATATGCTAATTTCACGTTATCAATATATAATGCATCTGCACTATCAATTGGGGTGAATAAGAAACGAATACTATTACATTTTACTAGTAGTTGTGTTGTTACTTGAATATCTAATGTTACATTAAACCAGCCATTACCAAGGTCAGTTAAGACTACAGGCATTTGTAATAATTCTGCGCCACTAGTAAGTGCACCGTCAGTAATATTCGCAAGATTTATTTTATAATATGATGTGTTTGATGCGCCAACAAAACAAGTATCAATTGCAGCGTAATCACCTACATTATTAACTAAATCCAATTTAAAATCGTAACTTAGTCTTACTAAATCGCCAACTTCTAATTCTGGAGGCGTGATTACAAACGCACTTGAATACATTTTTCCATCTGTTTTTCCAATAGACATTACTTTTGATGAATCGACAGATTTAATTGTGGCTGGTCCATCAAGGGAAACAGATCCCCATGCACCTTCAAGTTGAGCTTCAGAAAAGACCGTGTCAACTGCAAACGCTTCAAAGTCGCCATTACCAAGAAGATTGCTGCCTTCGTAGTATGTTTTTGTAGGATCAAAAGGATTATCTGGAACAGTCAAAAGTTCTCTGAGTGATAAATTATCGATGACTACTGAACTATCTCCTGTGTAAGTAAA
>JAQUZN010000147.1 GCA_028691315.1 Candidatus Izemoplasmatales bacterium
GAGTTATTAACTCAATAAGAACTATTGCTTATGCATCTGCGTCTAGATTTGGGAAAAAAATTGAGGTTTCTGTGGATTCATTTTAGTCAGCATACGCTGACTTTTTTTATAAAAAAAACTGTAATATGAATTTACAGTTTATTTTAAAAAGTCTTTAATTTTCTTGAAAGTTTCTTCACTGATGACATGTTCTATTTTACAACAATCTACTTCAGCAATTTCCTGGCTTACTCCTAATTTTAGAAGGAAGTCTTTTATTTTATTATGCTTCTCAAAGGTTTCGGTTGCTTGAAGGCGTCCTTTATCGGTTAAGATTATAGCGCTATAACTTTCTTTTTCAATCAGATTAGCCTCTTTCAAAGTGTTCATAGCTTTGGTAACTCCTGGTTTTGACACTCTCAATAGCTTGGCAATTTCTCCAGGTCTTACGATTTTATGCTCAAGCTCAAGCATTAGAATTGCTTCAAGATAATCTTCATTAGCCTTTGTTAGTATTTTCATAGATATCACCCTTATAAATATGTACTTATTATAACAAAAAAAGTTTTAAAAAACAAATTTATGCATATTTATTTTGAAAACGATTTTAAATGTTAACAAAAGTTAACATTTTTATTGACAAAAAAATGAAAGATGTTATAATGTTAACCAAGGTTAACATTTAAGGAGGAAATATGAACAAACAAATCTTAAAACCAGGCAATGAAGGACATCTTAGCGATTTAGTAATCGGGCAAAAGGGAATCGTTCTCGCTCTTCATAATGAGAACAAGGCTTTAAGAAGAAGGCTTTTAGATATGGGAATTACCAAAGGAGTGATTGTTGAAGTTAAAAAGAAAGCCCCTATGGGTGATCCAGTCGATATTTTACTCCGTGGTTATGAACTTTGTATAAGAGAAACAGAAACAAAAAATATTGATATAAGGGTGGTGGAGTAATGAAAATTGCTTTGGTTGGTAATCAAAACAGTGGAAAAACGACATTGTTTAATTTGCTCACGGGAAATAATCAAAAGATTGGTAATTGGCCAGGAGTAACTATTGAAAGAAAATCAGGAATAATTCGCAATACAGATTATGAAATAGTAGATCTGCCAGGAATATATTCACTTAGTCCATATACCATTGAAGAAGAGGTTTCGAGAAAATATATTTTTGAAGAAGAACCAGATTTAATAATAAATATTATTGATGCTACTTCAATTGAAAGAAGTCTTTATTTAACAACACAGTTATTAGAACTTGATACCAAGGTGATAATTGCTTTAAACATGGCAGATATTGTTGAGAAAAAAGGAGTATACATAGATATCAACAAGTTATCAAAAATGCTCAATACAACAGTTATAAAAATTTCTGCTTTAAAAAATACTGGAATTGAACACCTTATTTCCCATATTCGTCGTCGTGATATTCTAGATAACCCACATAGTAAAATCTATTCAAAAAGTATCGAACAAGCGATTGATAAAATAAAACCTGATATGAGACACAGTCGTTTTATTGCTGTAAAAATACTGGAAGAAGATAAGATGTTTAGTCATTATCAGAGTGATGAGAGCACCACATTAATCAAAAAATTAAGACATGAGTTTGATAGTGATTCGGAAGAAGTAATTGCTGGTGAACGATATAGTTATATTGATAAGATCAAAGAAAAGGCCATTATCATTAAGAAAACGAAACAATCAGTCACTGATAAACTCGATAGGATTTTTCTTAATAAATGGTTAGCAATACCGATTTTCATCATAATTATGACATTGGTTTATATGTTAGCAGTTGGTTTGGTCGGGGGGATTACTGTTGATTTTGTTGATACAAATGTTGGACTATTCAGTAGTTGGCTTGGTGGTAAACTGGAGACTATTAATACATCACCATGGCTTATAAGCCTAATCTGTGATGGAATTATAGCCGGAGTGGGAGCGGTTTTGAACTTTGTTCCTCAATTAATAATCCTGTTTCTCTGTATATCAATTCTCGAGGTCAGTGGTTATATGTCAAGAATTGCCTTTTTCCTGGATAAATTATTCAGAAAATTTGGTTTAAGCGGGAAATCGTTAATTCCTTTTATTGTTGGTTCGGGATGCAGTGTTCCGGGAATAATGTCCTGTAGAACGATTGAAGATGAGGCAGAAAGAAAAATGACAATTGTTTTAACACCCTTTGTCCCTTGTAGTGCTAAACTACCAATTATAATTGCTTTCTCGAGTTTCTTTTTTTCTGAATATCAGGGATTGATTGCTGTCTCTCTATATTTCTTAGCGATTTTAGTTATCATATTAAGCGCTATAATTATGAAAAAGTTCATTTATAAGGGGAAAGTATCAGCTTTTATTACAGAACTCCCAGAATATAAACTTCCAAGCGTTAAATATGTGTTGCGCGATGTCTTTGATAAAACGTGGGCTTTTATTAAAAGAGCTGGAAGTATAATACTAATTTGCTCAATCATAATCTGGTTTTTACTGAGTTTTTCTTGGAGATTTGAGTATGGAGTTGAAATAGCTAACAGCATGCTTGCGGGTATTGGAAGCGCCTTTGCTTGGTTTTTTTATCCCATTCTTGGAGAATATAGTTGGGCAGCAACGGTATCAGCAATTCAAGGATTAGTAGCCAAAGAGCAGGTTATTTCTTCAATGGCGATTATTGCTGGATTATCTGAGGATGTGACTAATGGTTCACTGATATTTAGTAGTACTGGTATTTTTGGTTTCTTCACACCACTAAGTGCGTATTCTTTCATGATTTTTAATCTCTTCAGCGCTCCTTGCTTTGGAGCAATTGGAGCGATGAGAAGGGAACTAGGTAGTACAAAACAAATGTTAAAAGCTGTTACGTTTCAAACTCTATTAGCCTGGGGCTTTGCCAGTTTGGTATTTATTTTAGGTAAAATAATAGGAGGTATTTTTTGATGACTATAACTGATATCATCATTATTATTGTTCTTGGACTAATAATTATTCCTGTAATATATTTTAATTTTATTAAAAACAGGAATAAACCATGCCATGGTTGTAGCAAAGCTGGCGTCTGTAATTTATCGGTAGATGAAATTAAAGCAAAACTTCGTGAAGAATATTTAAAGTAGATTTTTTAACAAGAAAAAAGTAAGAAAACGCATTGTTTTTGATAATGACGAAGAGTATAATATGCACATATGAACAAATGTTCATATGTGTTTTATATTTTGGGGTGGAAAATGGAAAACTTAGAAAAGAGTGTAAATTTGTTTAAATCACTTGGTGATGAAACAAGACTTAAAATTATTAAGGAAATATTTGATGAGAGCAAATCAGTTTCAACAATCGCTATGAATGTTGGAATGACACAATCAGCGGTCTCTCATCAGTTACAAATCTTAAAAATGTCAAATATTGTAAATTGTGAAAGAAGAGGAAAAGCGGCGTTTTATAGTCTTAGTGATGAACATGTCAAGACTATAGTGGAACAGGTTTTTACGCACGTAGCTCACAAATGATATGAAAAATTTTAGGAAACAATTTAAAATTGAAAACATCAGCAGTAATATGCTAGCAAAGGCTAATATTCTTCTGGAGCAGAGTATAGGTAAAAGTAATTTTTCTTTGAACAAGGATACAGCAATCCTAACAATAACTTTTAAGGATGATGCTAATATTGAAAAAGAAACAGAGAATATCATTAATATTATTGAAAATATTGATGATGATATCATTATTGAAGAAAGAGAAATTAAGCCGAGTTATCGAAAGGTTTTAATTTTAGAGAATTTGGATTGCGCAAATTGTGCGGCGAAGATTGAAAGAATTGCTAAGAGGAATTTCAACCATGAATTTATAGTTGTTGATTTTGCTACAAAGAAATTTATCATTGAGACAACAGATACAGCATTACTAGAAGATCTTTTACCAAAATTGCAAGAAATTGCAACATCAGTTGATAGTGAAATTATCGTTACTGAAAATATAAAAAAAAGGAACGATGATGAAATAAGAATCAAAATAGACAGAGCGCATCGCTTACAGTTTATTATTGGATTTGCTATTTTTGCAATTGGATTCATTACAAAGACGATTATGAATTCGGTTGGTTATGATAATGAACTCGTAAAAACCTTAATAGTGTACATCACTTATATACCAGCGTATGTATTATTAGCTAAGGATGTCCTTTATGGGGCTTTTAAAAACATCACTTCAGGTAGAGTTTTTGATGAGAAGTTCCTGATGTCAATAGCAACAATTACTGCTCTAGTAATCAAATATTATGATGAAGCGATTTTTGTAATGATATTTTATCGCCTTGGTGAGATGTGTCAACAATATGCTGTAAACTATTCCAGAAAATCTAT
>JAQUZN010000022.1:0-7048 GCA_028691315.1 Candidatus Izemoplasmatales bacterium
TGTCAAAACTCCAGTACCTGGGAAAAGTTGTATTTAGAATTACAAATAAACAAACTCCATACTAATCACATAGCAAACTTGGTTGTGACAACCTCAAAAGTGGCACAAACTTGGTTATGACAACACAAGGAAATAAAATAGGATTTCAACAAATTTGTTGAGATTCTTTTTTAATTCTATAATTTGTAGATTTCATATCCATAAAAAAGATAGTCTATTCCATAAAAAAAATACGTGTTATAATTTTCCAATAGTGTATAATTACTATTGAAGGGGTGATGAAAATGAATATTGAAAGTATATTAGTTTCAAAACTTATTGAATTAAGAAATGAAAAAGGAATCACTCAAAAACAATTAGCACAAGTAATAAATTATTCAGATAAAGTAATCAGCAAATGGGAAAGAGGAGAGTCGTTACCAGACATTAACGCCCTTGATCAAATTGCAAAATTTTACGGTGTATCGATTGACTACTTAGTTAGAGAAGATTTGGAGTCTCAACATATAGAATCTAAAGTGCCAAGAGTAAGTGATGAAATTGATCTAAAAAAAGTAAAGGGGCCAAGTGCTTTACTTTTGTGGTCTATTTTACCTTTTTCAGTGATGTATTTAATTTCGATATTTATTGGAATTGAATTCTTTATTGTTTATAATATTGTATTTGGAATAGTCATTATATTTTATACTGTTGGAATTTCATATGTTGTGTGGGAAGCAACCTATAAGGGAAGAGAGATTAAAATTACGAATCAACCGACAAAACTAATCATGTTTATTGATGGCGTTTTAGTTGATGAAATTAGTTCTATACTCACATTTGGAGTTAACTTACGAACTGTTATTGAAAAACATGAAATCAAAGCAATAATATCAGGCGTTTTTAATCTTCGATGTAAAATTATAGTGAATGATATTTCATAAAACAAACTCCATACCAACAATATAGCAAACTTGTTTATGACAACCTTAAATGTGGCACAAACTCGGTTATGACAACACATAAAATTTGAACGCCTGTTTAACAGGTGTTTTCTTTTTGATTACACATAAAAAGTCCAAATTAAACATTATATCATAAAAATTATTTGACAATGTTATAACAAATGTATATACTATTTATAAAGGATGGTGATTTTATGAATACACAAATAAAGAAGATAGGAAATAGTAAAGGTATCATTATTCCAGCAGCTATTTTAAAAATGCTCGATATCAAAGAAAGTGAAGAACTTACAGTTAAGGTTGAAGGGAAAGACATTATATTATCAAAAGTAGCTATTTTTGATCCTAAATCACTAGAAGAGTTATTTTTAGAATATAAAGGAACGTATAAAGGCGAAATTATATTTGATGATTCCAAAGGTAGAGAAGTATGGTAAATCAGGGAGATATCGTTATCGTTGATTTTGATCCATCACTAGGTTCCGAGCAAAAAGGAAAGAGACCGGGGGTTGTGGTAAGCAATGATATATATCACAAGAAAACGAATGGATTTGTTATTGTTGTGCCAATTACTTCCGATTTGGCAGTTAAGTATCCTTTACATGTAGAATTAGATTCAAGGACAAAAACTTACGGGCAAATCATGTGTGAACAAGTTAAGACAATGGATACAAATGCAAGAAATATCAAAACTGTTGAAAAACTCCCGATTGATTTGCTCGATAAAACATTGAAGATTATAAGACTGTTGTTCTAATAGTATGATTTCTTGGGTTCTGTCAAGAATATTATGTTCGTTAGAAATAAACTCCATACTAATCACATAGCAAACTTGGTTGTGACAACCTCAGAAGTGGCACAAACTTGGTTATGACAACACATAAAATTTGAACGCCTGTTTAACAGGTGTTTTCTTTTTGGCGACAGTATTATAATCAAATACGGACAATATAGAAGAATCGCCTGTATAAATTTCCTTTTAAGGCAAAAAGTTTCCACAAAATCAAAAAAAATATGAATTAGTGTAAAATATATTCTACAAAAACATAAAATAGTGATATAATTATTGTGGGTGATAAATATGTTAATTATAAGAGAATTATACCTTTCAAAAATCAGAAAATATTATAATATCGATTTGATAAAGGTTTTGACAGGAATTAGACGAGCTGGAAAATCAAGAATTTTAGAACAAATTATTGACGAATTAAAAAATACAGGTATTGATGAGAATCACATCATTGCCATAAACTTTGAAGATATGGATTATGAATATATAAATACATCTTCCAAATTAAATGATTATGTCAAATCCAAAATTAAAGACGATAATAAATATTACTTATTTTTGGATGAAATACAGCATGTCAAAGATTTCGAAAAAGCAATTGCTTCTTTTAAAGCTACAAAAAATTGCTCGATATTTGTTACAGGAAGCAATTCCAAACTTCTATCGGGTGAACTAGCGACGTTATTGGTAGGAAGAACAGTTGAGTTTGAGATATTTCCATTTAATTTTAAAGAAGCTACTGAATATATGAAACTTATCGGAAGAGAAGTGGATCAAGATTTCATTTTTGACTATTTAAAATGGGGTGGGTTTCCTCAAAGATTTAACTTTAGTAGCGAACATGAAGTTAAACAATATTTGGATAATGTTTATGATGGAATCATCTCAAAAGATATTCTAAAACGCAATTCTGACATTGAAGAGTATAAATTCAAATCAATATGCTCTTATGTGCTAGCAAATGCAGGAAAAGAATTTTCTGCAGCAAATATAACCAATTATTTTAATACCATCAACAATAAGAACAAGATTGAGATAGATAAAAAGACGATCTATAACTATCTTGAAAAAATGGAAAAGGCTTATTTTGTTTCAAGAGTAAAAAGATTTAATATTGTTGGAAAAGAAATATTGAAAACGATAGAAAAGCAATATGCAACCGATCCGGGATTTAGGACAATAAATACCAATTTAGTTAACTTTGAAGATACATTTTTTCTAGAAAACATCATTTATAACGAGCTCATTGTTAGAGGGTATGAAGTTTACACGGGTAAAACATACAAGGGTGAAGTAGATTTTGTTGCATTAAAAGACATGAAAAAATGTTTTATACAAGTATCATATTACTTGATTAACAAAGGAACGATTGAAAGAGAGTTTGGAGCGTTTACTCCCATTAAAGATGCATCTCCCAAAATTGTTTTATCATTAGATAAAGTTGACTTATCTCATGATGGTATTATTCACATGAATATTGTTGATTTTTTACTGGGAAACATTGATCTTCCTTTATCTTAATTTCCATCAACTAAGATATATTTTGAATTTGTGAATGATATCCTAAAACACAAACTCTATACCGGCAACATAACGGACTTGTCTGTGACAAATCATCTTAGTCAAGCTAAAACCTAAAGATATAAAAAACTGATCGTACTATAGTTTTTTTTGGAGATGTATATCATGCATGTAATCAAATGGCTTAAATATTAAGAAAAATAAATTGTCAAAAAGGTGGTTAAGATGTACGGTGAAATTGGATAATATACTTGTTTTGGCAACCACTCCCGAATTAACACAAGTAGATATTGTTTTAGGTTTAGCTATCTATTGGGTAAGCGTGATGTCTATGTTTTATATTCTTAGATTTTTATGGAATATGCATATAAAGTCTAAAAAAGAAAGCATTTATTTTATAAACGTCGCATTATCATTCATTATCATATTTGTTATGATTTTAGCTTATGCGTGGTTATTCTACGGATTTATAAGTATTAATCCATATTTAATGAGTGAATTCATTATACTAGCTATCATTTTAACTATGATAATAAATAAAAAAACAGCAAAAGTAGCAGATATGATATTTTCTAATTCGTTTATGGAAACATATATTAAACTTAGAGAGATTAAACATAAGGAAATAATGATATCAAGATTCATCTTAGTGTTTAATCAATTAGGTTATATTTTTGTTTTTTTTACAAATTTAATCATTTTATTTCTACAGGATTAAATTCATATATTTTTTTTCTTTAGCGACGAAGAAAATATAGAACATTTTAAAACAAACTCCATACTTATCACATAGCAAACTTGGTTGTGACAGCCTCAAAAGTGGCACAAACATAGTTATGACAAGACATTAACTAATTAGGGGTTTGAACTTAATTGTTCAAATTCTTTTTTATTGTTCTTTATTTGATCGAATGTGTTATTTATTAAGACAAACCACATGTAAAATGCGACTAAAACAAAAATAGTCGTAAATTACAAGGTGGTAATATGAGTAAAAAATTATTTAAAAACTTCTATGATAAGTTTGTCATTGGAAGTGTGATTAGTAAAAACGAACTTACATCTTATATAACCAGATATTATGAAGACTTAAAACCAATTACACTAGCATGGCGAATATTTGATTTAAAAAATGCAGGTTATATTCAAGATATTGGAAATAATGAATATAGAGTGGTTGATGAAAAGCTAAGTCAATTATTTGGAATGGTGATTGATACAAAAACACTTGATTTTTTAATAGAATACAACAAAAAATTTAATTCTTATAAACGTGATTATTTTGGTATTGACATAAAAATATCTGTTTGGGAAACATATGTGCTGAATCAATTTATGTCACATCAAATGTATAAAAATTTTATTATTATTGAAGTTGATGAATCAAGAATTGATAATTTGTTTTATGAAATGAAAGAGGATTTTAAAGATGTTGTTCCACTCAGTAAAATAAAAGGTTTTGATTATTTAAGTTACAAGCTTAAAAATGTTATTATTATACAAAAATTACCCAAAAGATCTCCTTTGTATGCAAATAAAAAAAATAACTATGTTTCAATACCTAAACCAGAAAAAATATTAGTTGATTTACTTGTGTATAATGAGGATATATATAACATAGATCGAAATGAAATTTTAAGTATTTATAGAAACATGATCCAAAAATATAGAGTTAGTTTTACAACACTATTATCATATGCACGAATTCGCGGACAAAATATCAAGAGGAAAGTTCAAAACATATTAGATGAAATAGAGACAATCGATTATGATAGATAAACAAACATTTAGTAAAGAGTGGATCCTTAAGGTTAAACGTGTTGAAAGAAGCGATCAAGGGATTATTGAAAGACAAATATATGCATTGCATTTACTTGAGACATTAAGGAATAGTTTTGAAAACTTTATTTTCAAAGGTGGAACATGCTTATCTCTTATCGCTGAGGAATTTCCAAGATTTTCAGTCGATATTGATATATTAGTAAAGCCTCAGTTCAAGACCTTCTTTGACGCAGAAAATTTATCTGCGATGATAAAAGATTCTGAATTTCAGCGCGTTATAGAAGACGCTCGTCAGCCAAGACATGATATTGATTAACAACATTTTGAATTTCACTATAATGGAGCTATCAATGGCGAAACATATATATTGCTTGATGTTGTATACGATGAATCGAAATATAAGGATTTGATTAAAGTTGATATAATGAATTATTTGATAAAAACTATTAATCCTAATGTGAGTGTTATAGCACCATCAGTTCATGATTTGTTAGCTGATAAACTCTGTGCATTTGCGCCAAATACCGTTGGTATAAAATTGAACGAAAATAAGGATATAGAAGTTGTTAAACAAATGTTTGATGTATCTTTTTTAATGAAACGTTATCCATTTTCACCATCATATAAAACGATTTATGAAAATATAACTCAGGTTGAAATTAAACGGAGAAATTTAAAGATTGTAGTTATTGATGTACTTAATGACACAATCAAAACAAGCCTTAATATTATTTCTGAAGGCAGTCTTGATTCAAACCAATATCAACTTATCAAAAATGCTATTAAAGGATTTTCTTCATTCACTAGAGATTTATCCTATAATGTAGATAAAGCAAAAGAGTCAGCCCTTGATGTACTACATGCATCATTATTGGTCTTTGCAGGCGATGAAAAAAACTTACTAAAAATTGCTGATGAACAAACAGAATTTTTGAAAGAATACCAAATATTTAAGCGTTCTAGAAAGCAGTTAGCCGCTATTGATCCTGAGTTACCTAAATTGTTGAATATTTGTCTTAAGTGTATGTCACATTTTAAAATATCGTTGTCTTAATATCGGATTAGGATGCGATTACGTTTATCGTCAGTGATTATTGTATGAACGCAAATTAACAAACTGAATACTATCATCACAATTTTTTACTTCACAAGTTTTATAATGCAACGATAGAAGGAGGCGCCTATATGACATATAATGGTTATTATTTTTATGCGGAAATTGACGACTCAATAGATTATAATATATTTGAACCATTAATGATATTACTTGATGAAGACTTTTAAGGAGGCGGGACTAGGTATAAAAGTTTTTATAATACCTAATAAGAACAAGAATATGGAATATGACTATAAAATAAAATTAGTAGGTAGGTTATTAGGGATACAAATGTATTTACCGTGGCTATACAAAAGGCTTAAGCAGTTTGTTCAAACCATTAACTGTAAATACCTTATTACATATAAAGAATTCAAGATTTTATATTATCCAAAAGATGATAAAATAGTGCATATAAATAACGGTGATTATTATGGCATTTGATGAAATAATAAAGCAATTGGAGAAGCATACAAAAAAGGAATTATTAGATTTAATAGTTTTAATGATGAATAAAAACGACAATAACAGGCAACTAATCTATAATAAGTTTAATCATAAAAACCCTAAGACGGATGGATTAGAAAGAAGAATTAGAAAAGAAATAGAACACCCAGAAGGTTCATATTCTGAAACTTATAAATTATTGACTGATTATGTTGAAACCTCGACAGACACAGAAAAAATATTGGAATTGTCAAAAGTAGTTTTAGAATACTTTTTCATAGAACTAGAAGCATACGGCCATAGGTATCCAAAATCCTTATTTGATTATATTTTAAATATTTTTGAAATAGCCTTAAAGGCAGCCAAAGAATTACAGGATACAAAATCAGCTAACGAATTATATTGCATGATAAGATTTGAACAAGATGGATTCTATGATTATTTCTATGAAAAATTCTGCAATTATTT
>JAQUZN010000022.1:7148-20830 GCA_028691315.1 Candidatus Izemoplasmatales bacterium
ACAGTACTAGTGATATTAATTGAATAAAACAAACTCCATACGAACGACATAGCAAACTTGGTTGTGACAACCTAAAAAGTGGCACAAACTTGGTTATGACAACACATAAACTGACCAACACCTGATAAAAAGGTGTTTTTTTTTGATTTTTTTCGAAACTATTTGTAGACACTATTTTTCAAATAAGTGATAAATTTCAGTGTTATTTTCTCACTATTAGATATTCCGAATCCTATTTGCCAAAATTAACAATTATAAGAATATAATTACTAAATTAACAGTTGACTCATCACATACGTTTTGATATAATCATATTATCTCTTTGCAATGCACAATCGACATTACAATCTGATCAGGCGGCATTACTAACGCGCAGCCGGGCTTTGGCAACAGGTTTATTTTCCTGTGGGACAGAAACTGTACCACGGGTTTTTTTATTTTCATTTTTACGTATATATGAAAAAACTCCGTTGATTTTATTTCTTTGAGAAAAATAAAATGGGGGTTTTTTTTATGAAAGAATTTCAAAGTTACAAAGGACTTACTTCGGAAGAAGCTAAAAGATTACAAATTGAGTTTGGTAAAAACGAATTAACTGTTAAGAAGAAGGAATCATTTTTTCACAAAATCATTGATGTTTTGAAAGAACCAATGTTTTTACTACTCATAGTTGCTGCAACAATCTATTTCTTTTTAGGTGAACCTAGAGACGGAGCAATTATGCTTGTGTTTGTTGTTGGCATTATCAGCATCGAAATAATCCAAGAGTGGAAGACCGACAGAACATTAAAGGCACTAAAAGATTTATCAGCACCTCAAATATTTGTTATAAGAGATGGAAAAGAAGTAAAAATCGCTAGTATTGACTTAGTGGTTGGGGATTTAATGTTAGTTCAAGAAGGGGTAAAAATTCCTGCAGATGGTTTTGTAGTTGAAACTAATGGTGTGTGTGTTGATGAATCAACACTAACAGGAGAAGCTCAAGGCGTTTGGAAAGTAGTCAAAGATAGCCCATCAGCAAATTCTACAACTTTTTTTAGAAATGATTATTGTTATGCTGGCACACTTGTGATGCAAGGCGTAGCCAAGATTATCGTTGATAAAATTGGAAGTAACACAGAGTACGGAAAAATTGGAACAAATATTGCATCAACTGTGACTGAGCAAACACCACTTCAAAAACAAACAGGAAAATTAGTGAAATTTTGCGCAATTATAGCATTATTTCTGTTTGTGACAGTTGTTATCATCACATATTTTAATATTCCAGATCATATTTTTTCAGACAGAATTATTGAAAGTATTTTATCCGGAATCACACTTGCAATGGCAATGATTCCCGAGGAGTTTCCAGTTATTTTGACTATATTTCTTTCTATGGGAGCTTGGAGATTAGCAAAAAAGAACTCATTAATTCGAAGGCTTCCATCTGTAGAAACATTAGGATCCGTTTCTGTACTATGTGTTGATAAAACTGGAACGCTTACGATGAATCAAATGACGGTATCAGGAGAATGGTTATTAGAAAAGAAAGAAACAGGACTTTCTAAAACTCTAAGTATGGCTTGCGAACAAAATACTTTCGACCCTATGGAAAAGTCAATGTTAGAATATGCAAAAAGTCAGAGTGTTGATGTTGAAGAACTTTTTAAAAATAAAATATTAAAAGCTTTTCCTTTTACAAACGAAAATAAAATGATGGGGAATGTTTATAAACTGGAGGGTAAAACGACTTTAGCAGTCAAAGGTTCTTATGAGAAAATCACAAAACTATGCAATCTGACAACTGAACAATTTGCTAAAATTGAACAAGAAGTTGTTAATTTATCAAAAGAAGGATTACGTGTAATTGCAGTTGCAGAACAAGAGATTACAGATGAAATTCCCGATAACTTGAATGATGCTAAACTTTCATTTGTTGGTATAGTATCACTTGTTGACCCTGAACGTGAATCAGTGAAAAGTGACATTGAACGTTGTTATCAAGCTGGAATCAGAGTTGTGATGATTACTGGAGATAACGGAGTCACGGCTTCAGCAATCGCACGCAAGGTAGGAATTCGAAATTCAGAACAAGTTATAACTGGTGATGAACTCTCAAAAATGGGTGATAAAGAATTGTCTGAAAAAATAAAAACAATTAACATTTACTCAAGAGTTATTCCAGAACACAAAATGCGAATTGTCAAATCTTTAAAAGATATAGGAGAAACTGTAGCAATGACAGGCGATGGAGTTAATGACGCTTCGGCATTAAAATTAGCAGACATAGGCATTTCAATGGGAAAAAGAGGCAGTGAAGTATCTCGTGAAGCTTCTGACCTTATTTTACTAGATGATAATTTTTCAACCATTGTTGAAACTATTCATGATGGGCGTCGTATCTATGACAACATACAAAAAGCAGTGGGGTATGTTTTCTCAATCCATATTCCGATTGCACTTGCAGCATTAATTGCTCCGCTTCTTGGGATTAATCCACTAGCATTGCTATTATTACCGCTTCATGTTGTATTGCTTGAATTAATCATAGACCCTACTTGTTCCATTGTTTTAGAACGACAACCAGCAGAAAGTAATATAATGACAAGAGGACCAAGGGACAAAAACGAAAAATTACTAACTTCAAAAACGTTAATAAAGAGTATTATACAGGGGTTAGCTTTATTTGCAGGCTCCTTCTCAGTATATTATTTTACGTTGCAATCTGGAATTGCGCCAGAAATAGCACGTTCCATGGGGTTAGCTACTATCATACTTTCCAATCTGTTTTTAGTTTTTGTAAACTCATCAAACGTCGATTATGCATTTCAAACATTTCGAACATTAATTAAAGATCGTGTTATGTGGATAATTACTTTTGTTACAGTGTCAGGACTTTTATTGATATTATATACACCTATCCATACATTCTTAAAATTATCTCCACTTTCTGGAATTCAATTAATATTAGTATTCTGTGTCGCTTTTGTTTCAGTTATATGGTATGAGGTTGTAAAAATTTATCAAAAAAGCATAATCAAAAACAAAAAGTTAAAGAAACAAATCAACAAATAGAGAACTTTAAAAATGACAAGAACAAAAATTAGAATTTTGCTTTTTATTGGTGTATCACTAATATTAGGAATTGGGATAAGTATTATTCTCTTCCTAAAAAGTTATAATTCGGAATTCTTTGAAGATGGAACAGAGATGACAGGAGTCATTTGTGGAGTTTTTTTCGGAGTTTTGATGTTGTTATATATTTTGATGCAAATAACAAAAAGAAGATATTATCCAGCATTCTTAAAAAAATCAGTCATTTTCGCTACAAGGCAAATGATTATTTACCATAGTGCTCTATCCGTAATGGGACTGTATTTCTTAATAATACATATCTGGTTTGCAATAACTTCTGGAGGATGGAGTTTGCATGATTTTCTTACTATGTTTGATTCGGTGACAGGCTATTTATGTACCTTATTGATATTTATTTCAGTAATTTGCGGATTACTTGTTAAAATCAAACGAAAAGTGTTTTGGAATTTGCATGTATTTTTAGCATTTTCATCTATAGCACCTTTGATTATTCATCTTCTAGACTAAAAGATAAAGTAAGCATTTTATTTAGATCTCTCGATGTATTTTTAGTTAAGGGTAGAAAAATATTTTGCTAAACAAACTCATTATTTTTCGTTTAGAAAGTATGATTATGATTTAAAACAAAAAATTGAACACCTGTTTATTCAGGTTTTTTTTCTTTTATATTTTTTGAATTTTATGTATTGAGTCTGTCAAAGAATAACGAGTTTGAATGAATTTGGATGGTTTAATTTTTTTGATAAAAATGGATGGTATTTAATTATAGAATTTTAATCAATAGTAACGTATTTATATTGATTTTATTTTTTTTGATAATATATGTTAAAACTAACTTCAGTGTGATATTATTATTTATAATAAATTCTCGATTTGTTTTATTCGGAACAAGGTGATATTAATGAGAAAAAAAATAAATGATAAGATTCTTGCATTTAAGTCTAAATATAACGAACAAGATGGCAGAAGAGCTATTATTCTCCTTTATTTTCAAATTGTTCTAAGTTCAATTTTAGTTACACTTGCCATTATGTTATTGATTTTACAACATGACACTGAAATATTGTATTTTTCTCTAGTTGTTTCATTACTTATTGTCCAATTGATTGCAATTGTCTTTAATTCATCTGGAAAATACAAAATTTCTGCATTAATTACAATGATATGTGCCATAGTTGGTCCTTGGGTCTCCATCCTTTTTGATGAATCAGTTCGAATGGGTGATGTTCTTCCGATTATGTACATTGTATTGGTTATAATTTTAAGTTCAATCTTTTTAACGATAAAAATAACGCTAATACTAACATTAATTCAGTTTGTTGCAGTGACAATTTTTTGCTTATCTAGTCCTGCCTTATTAGAACAAAACATTGCTAGTTTATTTTCCTTTTTTGTTATCGCAGCAGTGTTAGTTGGGTTAAGTAGTTATATTAATCAGAAGCAATTGGAACAAATAGAAAATCAAAATCTTAAATATTTAGAAAAAGAAAAAGAAATGCGTGAGTTACTTATCCACGATAATATGACTGGTTTATATAATCGCGCTTACATTAACGAAATTATTCATTCCATTGAGTCCAGTGCACACTTTAGTGTATTTATGTTTGATATCGATGGATTAAAAGGAACAAATGACAATTTTGGTCATTTGGAAGGCGATCAATTAATTATTAGCACAGCAAAAGTGATTAAAAAATGTTTTAAAGAAACAGATATTGTTGGTCGAATTGGCGGCGATGAATTTATTGCCATATTGCCCGGTACCGATGAAGAATCCGCTGAAAACATCAGAAAAGAAATCGAAGAAATAATTAACAAATATAATTTAGAATATTCAAAGAATCACTTATCAATTCATTTATCGTATGGATGCGCAAGTTCAACGAGTGAAAACAATAGCATTGAACGCTTAATGAAAATTGCTGATGATCAAATGTACACACACAAGAAATCAAAATTATAAAACTATCAAATGCAGAGTATGTTTCTTATACTCTTTTTTATTTAGAAAGAATAAGCGTTGAAGAATAAAATTCATGAATTAATACACCTAGTTTCAGGTGTATTTTTGTTTTTAATTAAGACTACGCATTTTTTAAATACATATATTGACACAAAAAGTGTAATATGTTACTATATAGGTATATTAACACTTGGAGGTGGAACATGAATACAAGAGATTTCATTAGAATCATTGGAGAAAGTTTAAAATTGGTTAGAACTGAGTTTGATATGTCTCAACAAGATATTGCTGATGTGGTAGGCATTTCAAAGAAAACAGTAATTGAACTAGAAAAAGGCCGAATTATTCCAAGTTGGATTATCTGTATCTCCATTTGTGCGATGTTTGATGAGAGCAAGGTGCTAAGAAACGAGTTTGGTGATTCGCCTTTGGAAATCATTAAATTGCTATCTCGAACTGGATTAGAAACTAACAAAGATCAGAAAAATACTATATTTTGGAATGTTTATCTTCAAGATGCAGATTTCACAGTTTTCAAGAATATTATAAGTGAACACTACAAATTAGTTGATAGTCACGGTAAAAGAGTCTATTCTAGTTTTAGTGAACATAATGTAATTGAAAAAATGAATAAATGGAGGTTAGCTAGAAATGAAAGCAATTAAGATTACTTCTGTTGTAATAAAGTCGTTATTATCACTGTTTGGCATTTTCATGTTTGTATTCTTTTTCGGTGAATCCATCAGCGGAGTAACAACTTCGCTTGATTTCTTCGACATCTTTGGGATGATATTGATGCCATTTGTCTTTACAATTGGTGTTATCGTTATGTGGAAAAAGGAACTTTTGGGCAGTGTTATCATCATCCTTACAATTTTATTACTAAATATTGTATTCATGATCGGTCAACAAAGTTTCTCCCTTGAACTAGAATTTGGAATTGTGTTACTGATAGCAGTAATTGAAATGGTTGTAGCAATACTCTACCAACGAGCGAAATCCATAAAACAAGAATAGTATTAAAAGGACTTCTCATTTTATAAGAAGTCCTTTTTCTATTTATTAAATCATGGTTCACATTTTGAATTTTCTTTATACGATTTAAGATAACAAAGGCTTTAAATACAGTTAAAAATTTAATATATTAATAGATAATTTCTATTCAAAAAGCTTAATTTGTGATAATATAAAGAAAGCAAAACTAATGTGAAAAGTAAATAATATTTTTTACATATCAATTAAATTGAGGTGTTAATTTGAACAAGCCAAAAGAGTACAAGATTCAGTTGTTGCGAAGATATTGTTTAGAAAAAGAATACTTTTGTTTTGACTTTACCAAGCCTGAAGGATTTGAATTTATAGAGGGTCAGTTTGGAGTTTTCGGAATATTGAATAAAGAAGTAGAAGGAAGAAAACTTCGCGCTTTTAGTATTGCATCTACCAATGAAGAACCTTTCATAAGAGTTGCGACAAAGATTAATAGCACACCAAGTTCATACAAAAAAATTTGGATGGAGTTACTTATTGGTGAAGAAGTCACAATGAATGCTCCACTTGGTGAATTTGTTTATGAAAATAAATTAGATGCCGTATTTATTGCTGGGGGAATTGGAATTACCCCCCTTAGAAGTATGCTATTTTCTAAACAAAGAATTAGTCAAAGTGATACATTAATTTATTCAGAACTAGAAGGTATCTATCCTTTCAAAGATGAAATAATGAGTATACCTCATTTAACTGTTTTGTACGCTGCTGATATCGAACCAACTCAAAGAGTTATCAGAGAATCTGCCCAAAAACATCAAAATGATGCACTTTACTATTTATCAGGAAGTCCTGGATTTGTAAAAGGAATCACTGCGCTTTTAAAAGAACAAGGGATTATGGAAGACCATATTCGGTTTGATGTCTTTTTAGGGTACTAGAAATATAGTGTAATTTAATACAACTCAAAAAATATACCCTGATAAGCATCTGCTTACAGGGTATTATTTATTTTGTTCTTTCGTTTCCTAGATAAAAAATCGCGATAGTATCTACTCCAGAATGACTTCCAATAACTGGACCAATTGGATTCACTAAGATATTTTTTTCTTTCACAGGAAGTTTCTCTAAGATCAAACTTTTTACAAATTCCGCATCTTCTAAAGAATCTCCATGCGAAATATAAACTAATTGATCTTTTGACTTATCGAAAGTGTCTACCATTCTATTCACAAGAGAATGAAGGGATTTGAATCTTCCTCTCGCTTTTTCATAAACAACTAATTTGCCCTCTTTGGAAACATGAAGAAGTGGTTTAACATTAAGAAGTGTTCCTAAAATTTCCATTCCAGCTGATAATCTTCCACCTCTACGTAAATGACCTAAATCACTAACTGTAAATAAGTGTGAAAGTTGAAGCCTAGTATCTAGTACAAATTGTTTTACTTCTTCTAAAGAAGCTCCATTTTGCTTTAATCTAGCGGCATAGGTTAATAATAATCCTTGACCCATTGAAGCGGATAATGAATCCACACACTCAATGACTGCACCTGGGAATTCTTTTAACAGATCTTTTGAAGCGATTTGTGCTGAGTTATAAGTTCCGGATAAAGAACTAGAAAAAGAAATAGATAAAATATCTTTATTTTCTTTTAAAAAAGGCGTCATAATCTCGATAAATTCAGCAGGAATGGCCTGTGCTGTGGATGTTTTTTTATGCTCTCTTAGGATTGCATAAAAATCTTTGATTTTGATTTCTCTTTCATCAAGAAAGTTTTGATATTCCTTTCCTTCCACAGTTACTTTTAAAGGTAAAACAATCAAGTTTAACTCTTGTGCAAGTTTTTCAGGTAAATCCACACAAGAATCCGTAATGATTACATAATCACGCATAAATAGTTAGTCTCCTTTAATTAGATTGATGAATTAGTTGATATTATATCAAAAAAAACGCCTCTATGTTGGAATTTCTCTAAAATATTACATCTAATGAGCTCAAAGTAGAAAAAAATAGAGAGAGAGATTAATTATAAGCATTGTTTTCCATGATTATACATTCAAAATAATTGAGATAATGGGCGAGATATTGTATAATATTAATGAGGTGAAAATATGCAAACAAATACATTTAAAATCACTGAAGATATCATTTGGGTTGGTGTAAACGATGAAACATTGCGCGTTTTCGATATCACGATGTTTACTCCTTTTGGATCAACTTACAATGCTTATCTTGTATTAGGTAGTGAAAAAAACGCAATTATCGACACAGCAAAAGCAAATTATACTGATGATTTTATTGCCAAAATTGAAACGATTATTGACTTTAAAAAAATTGATTATTTAATTGTGAATCACACTGAACCTGATCATTCAGGAAGTGTCGTAAAAGTTATTGAAAAAAACCCTGAAATAATGGTAGTAGCATCTGCTCCGGCATTATCAAATTTAAAAGAAATAGTGAATGCGCCATTTAACTCAACAAGAGCGAAAGACGATTTAAAAATATCCCTTGGTAATAAAACTCTTAGTTTCTCAATCCAGCCTAATCTACACTGGCCAGATACAATGTTTACTTATATAGAGGAAGATAAAGCTTTATTTACTTGCGACTTCTTTGGAGCGCATTATTCTTTACATGGTGTATTAGCGAAAAACATTACGGATAGAAGACAGTATATTCATGAAATGAAATATTATTTCGAATGTATTATGTCACCATTTAAAAAAGATGCACAACGAGCATTAAAATTCATTGATACAATTCAAGTGAAATATATCTGCACAAGTCATGGAGCCGTCATTGATGAAACATTTCTTGATGAGGCAAAATTATTATATAAAGATTGGTCTACAATCGAAAAAGCAAGTGAAAGACCTCTTGTCATCATTCCTTATACAAGTGTATATGGATATACAAGAAAAATGGTTCCAAGCGTTGTGGAAGGTCTAAAATTAGCGTTTTCAGATGAAATTGATATCGAAGTCTATGATTTGGTTGAAACCCCGTTAGAAACGGTTTTAGAACGCATTAAGAGAGCGGATGGATTCTTGCTAGGTTCTACGACGATTTTAGGAGATGCGGTAAAGCCTGCTTGGGATGTTTTGATTTCAATGAACCCACATATTGAAGGCGGTAAGTTCGCATCCGTATTTGGATCTTATGGTTGGAGCGGGGAAGGCGTAAAATTTTTACAAGAACGACTACTCCAACTCAAAATGAAAGCATTTGATAGTCTACGTATTCGGTTCAATCCGAGTGTTAATCAACTTGAAGAAGTGAAGGATTATGGATATAAATTCGGATTATTTATGCAAGGAAAACAGTGATTGGACAAATTAAAAGCACTAACTTAGAAAGTTAATGCTTTTTTTCTATTCTGCAGTTGGCTCATCTTCAGCGAAGATGACTGGTTTGACTCCTGAGATGGTTTCTTTTTTCTTGTCGATAAATAATATTCCATGCAAATGGTCATATTCATGTTGGAAAACAATACCAACATAACCTGATAATTTTAATATAACTTCAGAAGTCTCTAAAGTATCAAGATTCACAAGGATTGCCTTTGCTTTAATTCTCGCAGCTCTTGAGACTAGTCCATTTTTTTCTTCATCAACAGAAAGGCAACCTTCTCCACTAGGAATATAAGTTTGTTCCTCAGAAAAAGAAATGATTTTAGGATTAACAACAGCATAGGAGTAAAGCGTCTCTCCTGATTCATCATAAGTGTGCATGCAAAACATTTTTTTTGAAATTCCAATTTGAGGAGCGGCTAAACCAACACTAGGTCTCAGCCCATATTCTTCGACCATTGAATCATTTTGCGAGTTTAAAATATAATTCATCATTTCTCTCAATGATTGGTAGTCTTCTTCCGCAATTGGAAGTTTCACTTCATGCGCTCTTTTTCTTAAAACTGGATTTCCTTCTTGCATAATATCTTTCATTAATAACATAATTTATCACCTATTGTATTATAACACAAATTTATCCGAAATTCCAAGATAAACGCCTTGTAAATATGGTAAAATAGAAGCAGATAAGTGAGGGTTTTGTATGGAATATAGATTTGATCGAAATGACCTAAGATTTCAACTTGATAGTGAAAAGGAGTGGGTGTTATCCAATGGCATTGGTGGATACATGGGGACTTCAATTGTTGGTAGTAATGAACGACTTCACCACGGTTTATTGATTGCGTCAAAAACTCCCCCCATTGATCGAAATTTACTTCTCAGCAAAATCGAAGAATCATTTTTAATTAACGATAAGTCCTATTCTCTAGTAAATCAAAAGTATGAAGGCTATGAAGAAGAAACACTTTACTTAAGTTCATTTATACTAGAAGAAGTTCCCACATTTTATTACGAAGATAATACTTTTCGTTTGACTAAAAAATTGTCTCCTTACTATGGACATAATACCTTAGCGATTTCTTATGAAATAGAATCAAGTGATTTTCCTTTGGTTTTCCAAATAAAACCTTTATTTAATTATCGTAATCATTCGGATGTTTCTACTATCGATGATCTTCATTTTGATGAAGAACTGAATGGTCAGACATTGCATTTAACAAAAGGGCTTCAGCGATCTATATTTTTTAATTGTTCAAAAGGAAAGTATTTAAAAAACGATGGATTATATACGAATCCATTTGTTTATCCAATTGGAATTGCGACTGGAGATTCAAGAACGGATGTTCAGTACCAACCTTATACGATTCAAGTCATGGTTCCTGCAAAAAGTAAAACCAAAGTAGAAGTGATTTGTTCTGACGAAGAAATACCTTCAATTAGTGCTACTGAAATCATCAATCAATATGTCACAAGACTTCAAACAATAGTTTTTAATGCAGGATATGAAACAGAATTGTTGAATAACCTAGTGATTGCATCCGATCAGTTTATTGTGAAAAGAAATTCTACGAATGCATATACTGTCTTAGCAGGACTTCCGTGGTTTACAGACTGGGGAAGAGATACCATGATTGCTTTTGAGGGATTACTTTTGGTCACAAAAAGATTTGAGGAGGCAAAAGAAGTTTTATTGTCATTTGCTAAATATGAGAAAAACGGGTTAATTCCAAATATGTTCCCAGATGAAGGAAGTCTTCCACTTTATAATACCGTAGATGCATCATTATGGTATATCCATGCTATCTATAAATATTATGAGTATACTAAAGATATCAAATTTATCCAAAATGAACTTTACGCAGTCATGAAATCTATTGTATATAATTATAAGATAGGAACGGACTTTTTTATTGGGATGGATTCTGATTGTTTGATACATGCTGGAAGCGGACTTGATCAAGTAACATGGATGGATGTTAGAATTAATGGGGAAGTTATCACACCAAGACACGGAAAACCTGTAGAAATCAACGCTTTATGGTATAATGCTTTACGTATTATGGATATAGTTGAGTCATTCACCGATAATCCATCCAACGAATATTTAATTCTAGCAAGAAAAGTTAAAAAAAGTTTTTTGAAGAAGTTTTGGAATACTCATACTAATTGTCTTTATGATGTCATTGATGAGGATGATTCTTCAATAAGACCAAATCAACTGTTCGCGATTAGTTTGCCTTTTTCAATGATTTCTAAAACAAAAGCTAAAACAATCATATCAATCGTCGAAAAAGAACTTGTTGATATTTATGGAATTAGGACCTTGGCAAAAAGTGATCCGCGATTTATTTCGACATATCAAGGAGATATTGTATCTAGAGATCATGCGTATCATATGGGAACTTCATGGGGCTTTTTGCTTGGTACCTATTTTGATAGCGTAAAAAAAACCTATCCACATTCCAAAAAACAAATGCAAAACATAATCTCCAAAGTAAGTCAAATCGAAAGTCATCTTTTTGATGGATGTATCAATGGATATGCGGAAGTATTTGACGGTTTAAATGGAATTAAGTCTAAGGGCTGTTATACCCAAGCGTGGAGTGTAGCAGAAATACTTAGAGTTGTGTCAAAGTTATACTAGTTAAATTAAGAAAAGAGGATTCAAAATGAGAATAGATAAATTTTTAAGTAATTTAAAATTTGGTTCAAGAAAAGAAGTTCATGAATTGGTAAAAAAAGGATACATAACGGTAAATGGTGTAGTTATTTCCGATTTTGGGTTAGATATCTCTCCAGCACTTGATCAAATTATTGTGGGAGAAGAAACAGTATATTATCAACCATCAATCACTTTAATGATGAATAAGCCAAAAGGCGTTGTATCCGCTAATACCGATTTGTTAGATAAAACTGTCATTGATCTCATTGAGATTCCTTTTGCTAGATTTGATTTTAACATTGCAGGTAGACTCGATAAGGATACGGAAGGCTTGTTAATTTTAACGACAGATGGATCAATGCTACATCAAATCATATCTCCAAGTAAAGAGGTATATAAAACCTATTTAGTCGAATTAAGAGATCCCTTAACACGAACAGAAGAACTTGAAAATGGGGTTGTGATAAAAGATGGAAAAAATATGGATTTTACAACAAAACCATGTTTTATAAAGCAAATCAATGAAAAAGTAGCGACGATTAAAATTCTTGAAGGAAAATTTCATCAAGTAAAAAGAATGTTTGAAGCCATCGAAAACGAAGTTGTCGCTTTAAAACGCATTGCCATTGGCGAACTACCACTTGATGATAATTTACTACCAGGTGAAGTAAAAGAATTGTCACAAGTAGATATTTTAAACATTTTTCGTTAATTCATTCGGTCAAAAACGGCAATTATGATATAATAATAATGGTGATTTTATGAATGAATTTGAAATGATTTTGAAAACGTATGAGGCACTAGACGAAATTAAAGAAAGTAAAGAATTTAAAGAAGTTCAAAATGCTCTAAATATATTACTTGAAAATTCTTTATCAAAAGCTTTGGTCGACAATTTTGTTCTATTAAAACAAAAATATGAAGACGTAACGAAATATGGAAAGCACCACCCGGACTTTCAAAAAACAACAGATACTTTTATCCAAGCGAAAACGAATTTATACCAAAATCTGTTGTATATTGACTATTCTAGTAAACTTAAAGCATTTAACGAAAGCATCCAATTTTTTAATGATGGATTGAATGAAATTTTAAAAAACAGTGTCATTAATGCGACAAAAAGCTGTCAGAAAGTGTGATAAAATGGTAAGCAGAAAAGCAATGGTCATTTATTTTCAAAGTAAAAAAGTAGTGAAAGAAATCGAAAAATTAAATTTAAATATTACCTATGTAAACGAAAAAGCGAATTATGCGATTGCATATACCGATACAGTGAACTATGAAAAAGCAAAAAAACAAGTTCAAGCTTTAAGTGGCATAAAAAAAGTCGATGATTCTTTAGCAGACATGGAACATTTAGAATTCAAAGAATAAATATATTCATCTGTCAATAGAAAAACGTTGACAGGTGTTTTTTTTAATGATATAATATTCACGATTTTTGATAACAGGAGGAAACGAACATGGTGAAATTAAGACTTCAAAGATTTGGTACAACAAAACGCCCATTCTATCGTATTGTAGCAGCTGAGGCAAGCAAAAAACGTGATGGAAGATATTTAGAAATCATCGGACGCTATGATCCAACAAAAAAACCGGCATATGTTGAAATCAACAATGAACTCGCACTAAAGTGGC
>JAQUZN010000148.1 GCA_028691315.1 Candidatus Izemoplasmatales bacterium
AAAAAATCGCCCTAAAAAAGGGCGATTATAATTAACCGTGGTACCACCTTTGTTCTAGCATAACACTAGCACTTGAATCGATAACGCTGATATGCGGAGAGGATTAGTCTCACTCCAAAGACGAATTCATTATGATCCACGAAAATACTTTCAGCAAATGTATTTTTCTCTAAACGCTTCATTCATAACTACTACTTCTTTATCTAAGAATTCATATACATTAATTATATCATGATTTTTGATTTTGACAATATAATTATCTTCTTCTTCCAAAGATTGCAAGTAACCTTAAAATTTCTACATAAATCCAAACTAATGTGACCATTAATCCTAATGCTAGTATCCAACTATAACTTTGATCAGTTCCAGCATCCACACAAGTTTTGATATTTTCAAAGTCTAAAAATAAGAATAACACTGATAATAAAGCAGAAAATCCAACTATCAAGTAATAGAAAGTACCACCAAATGGAAACACAAGCGATAATAATGACATAATAATAACCGAAATTAATCCAATGACAAGAAATGATGTGAAACGACTTGTGACTTTAACCATCCCTGATGAATACATCAACATTGTAATAAGTAAAACGATGACTGTAGTCGATATTGCTGTTGGTATAATTCCCTCATAAAATGATGCATAGAGATAAGAAATCACTGATAATACGAAGCCTTCACTTACAGCATAAATAATCGAGAAGACCGGCGCTAACTTTACGCTTCTTGTCCCAATGATGACACTAATGAACCCAACAACAATCGCAATAATCAAATTGGTTAATGTTGCTAAAGTTGCTAATTTTGTATAAGTGTATACTCCAACGCCTGCAGCAATAAGCACTAAAAGCAGTGTTTTAAATGCTACATTCGTATAAGTTACAGCTCCATCCATTGATACACTATTTGTATCAACAGCTCTAAATACTGGGTTTGAATTTCTAAATCGCATAGTAAAACCTCCTTAACAGATTAATTATACACCAAAACCATTAAAAAATTCATGTGATTTATGTGATTATTTTTTAAGTTATAAATCGAACAAAGACATTTGATTTTCGTTAATCATGCCTTCAAATGTGCCTAGAGCATCTAACCTATCAAATAGAGTTGTTGAAAGCTTCGTTCTGTTTTTTATATCTTGTTTAGAAATAAATGGTTTTTCATTTCTAGCATCAATAATAGATGAAGCAACGTTCATTCCTAATGAATCAATGACGATAAATGGCAACAATAGTGACTGCTTATCTTCAGAAATCAAAAAGTCAGTAGGTTCAGATTTATTGATATCAATCGGTAAGAACGAAAAACCACGTTTTGTCATTTCTAATGCAATTTCAAGAACGGTAACCAAGTTTTTGTCACGCTCCGATGCATCGTTTCCTTGACTATTGATATCTTCTAACTTACGCTTAATACCAACTTCACCTTCCATAAAAGCATTCACATCAAAAATCGATGCTCTTTTCGAAAAATATGCGGAGTAAAAGTAAATAGGTTTGTATAGTTTAAACCATGCAATTCGCATCGCCATTAAAACGTAGGCTGTAGCATGCGCTTTTGGAAACATATACTTGATTTTACTACATGCCCAAATATACCATTCTGGCACTTTTGATTCTCGCATCATATCGGCATAGACTTGCCATTTTTCATTATTTGCAGGAGCTTTTCCTTTTCGAACAAACTCCATAATTTCAAAAGCCATTGTCGGTTGCATTCCATAATTCATCAAGTCAACCATAATATCATCTCTACAACCAATAATATCTTTAAAATCAACTCGACCAAATTCTCTTTTTCGACCAGTAATTAAATCTTGAGCATTACCACTCCAAACATCTGTACCATGAGAAAGTCCAGATATTTTGACAAGTTCAGAAAAAGTTTCAGGTCGAGAATCTTTTAACATTCCTCTAACAAAGTTCGTGCCAAACTCAGGAATACCATATGATGCCACATCGCTCATAATATCTTGAGAAGTGAGGCCAATAATTTCCGTTCCAGACAATAACTTATATACATCTTTATCATCAACGGGAATTTGTTTTGGATCAGAGAATGGAAAATCCAAAGGTTCTTTTTTTACTAAGTCCATTAAATACCGAATCATCGTCGGGTCATCATGGCCTAATACGTCAAGTTTAAACAGATTATTTTCGAACGAATGATAATCATAATGTGTTGTTTTCCATGAAGTATCGGTAGAATCTCCTGGGTACTGTATCGGCGTAACATCATAGATTTCTTTGTTATTAGGAACAACAACAATTCCGCCAGGATGCTGACCGCTGGTTTTCTTTGAGCCTTCTATCCCTTTGGCAAGTCGTTCCATTTCTGAACGGCGAATACGAAGAGGTGGCTCTCCAGCTTCTTCCCGCTTTATATTCTGTTTTTCATAGTAATCCCTGACCATTGCATATGCCGTTTTTGCAGCACAAGTACCGATGGTTCCTGCTCTAAAAGCATAATTATGCCCAAATAATTTTCTGATATACTCATGTACTTTTCCTTGATAATCTCCAGAAAAGTTTAGATCAATATCAGGGACTTTGTCGCCTTTAAAGCCTAGGAAAGTTTCAAATGGAATATCATGTCCATCTTTTTTCAGAGGTGTATTACAAATTGGGCAGGTTTGATTAGGTAAATCCCATCCACAATCGATTCTGTCGAGCAAATTTTGATTTTTTAGTTCAAATTCGTTACTAGCATATAATCCCTTTTCTTCTTCCGTTTTTTTAAACGCTGTAAAATGACATTTAGGACATACATAATGTGGCGGAAGCGGATTCACTTCTGTAATATCTAAGAATGTAGCGACAAGACTTGATCCTACTGAACCTCTAGAACCAACTAAGTATCCATCATCCAGTGATTTTTTTACCAATAAATGAGAAATGTAATAAACTGTTGAAAAATGGTTCTTGATAATGCTATCAAGTTCTTTTTCTAAGCGTTTTTTAACTAACAATGGTAAAGGATTTCCATATTCCTTTTCAGCACGTTCACGAACCATATTTTCCATTTTAACTTTAATAGAAGGAACCCCTTGTTCAGATAAAAATTCATCCGTAGGCGCAAATAATTCATCAGGAAATATAGGAAAATCGTCAATTGAATCAACAATATCATTCGTGTTTTTGACAACAATTTCATATGCTAATTCATCACCTAAAAAGGCGAATTCTTTCAACATTTCTGCTGTCGTCATAAAGTGTTCACTTGGTTTTATTTTTTCATTATGTAGTTTATGAAAACCGCCTCCACCAACAAGTGGTGTGTTAATCATTATTTCGCGATAAGTCACATCTTGCGGATCAAGATGATGTACATCTCCAGTAGCACATACCAAAATATTTAATTCTTTACCTACTTCAACAATTCTTTTAATAACGTCTTGGATTACATACTGCCAATTTGGCAATTGTGTTTCCATATAGGCAAATGTTGAAGGTGGCTGTACTTCAAGAAAATCATAATATTTGGCTGCTTCTTTCAATTCATCTCTTGATTTATTAAGAGCAATCTCAAAAAAATCAGAATTTCGGCATCCTGACGATACTAAAATACCTTTTCGTAATCTATCTAGTTCAGATTTAATAATTTTGCCATCGCGGTCATAATAAGTAGTAAGAGCTTGAGATAAAATTTTATACAGATTTTTTAAACCATCATGTTTCTTAACAAGTAAGTTAATGTGTTTTGGATACGGATATTTGTAGACATCAGTTCGAGGGATAATCAAATTGATGTCACTAAAGCGATTTGTTCCCTCTTTGCGGAGTTTCTTTAACATATGCAGAAATATCTCAGTGGTAGCCTTAGCATCGTTAATAGCGCGATGATGGTCATTAAGTGGCACCTTCAAAAATTTGCATAATTGGTCAAGAGAGTACCTTGATCTTTCGGGATACAAGACTTTTGCTAAAATCAAAGTATCAATCGAAGGTTGAATTTCGTTTGTGATTCCTAAATCGCGATAATTATAGTAAATATGTCCTAAGTCGAAATCGGCATTATGAGCAACTAATATTGCATCTTTACTAAATTCGTAAAAATCTTTCAATACCTTTTCCAATGAAGGTGCTGTTTTTACCATAGAGTTTGTGATACCTGTTAATGAAGTTGTGAATTCTGATACTTCTTTATTGGGATTTACAAACGATTGAAAATCAGAAATAATCGAACCATTTTTAATCTTCACACCCGCAATTTCAATCAATGTATCGTAGACAACAGATAGTCCTGTTGTCTCTATATCGAATACAACATATGTCGCATCGCTTAATAGTTGTTGGGAGTTCCCTTTCGCAATCATAATTGATTCATC
>JAQUZN010000149.1 GCA_028691315.1 Candidatus Izemoplasmatales bacterium
ACAATGACGAATAATGCTACCCTTGAAAAGTTAAAATATTTAACACCATTCACATTTTCAAATCCTGTAGATATTTTAAAATCTTCCGCCACTTTTGAGTGGATTAGTTTTGTGGTTTTTTGTTCACTAACAGTTGTTGTTATTTTTCTTTCTTACATTCGTTTTAATAAACGCGAATTTATGGTATAAGTACATTTTAAAACAATAGCTAAAAAGGACAAAATTGTCCTTTTTTTAAATTTTGGGGCTTTTTTATGTAAGCGCTTTATGATATTATAGTAATCATGAAAGTGGTGAGAACATGAGGGTTGAAAAACATCCAATACTAGAATTCCCAATGAAAGCTGAAATACCATTTTATTATAACGGAGAACTGATTAAAGGTTTTGAAGGCGATACTATCGCTTCGGCACTTCATGCATTAGGAATTAAGGTTTTAAGTAAAAGTATTCATCATAAAAGAGCAAGAGGATTTTATTGTGCTATTGGAAATTGTGGTTCCTGTAATATGACAGTTAATCATGTTCCAAATGTAAGAACATGCATGACAAAACTAGAACCCGGAATGATTGTTGAAAGTCAAGAAGGGTTAGGTATTTTAAAATGAAGGAAAGAGATTTAGTTATTATCGGTGGTGGACCAGCTGGACTATCGGCCGCTTTAGTAGCGTTACAAAATGGACTATATGTGACTATTATTGAACGTTCTTTTAAGCTTGGTGGGCAGTTAATAAAACAAACACATAAGTTTTTCGGCTCTGAAAAACAATATGCGAAAACAAGAGGATTAGATATTGCAAAAAAACTAATTGAGGATTTAGAACCCTATGTAGATCATCTTGAAATTTATTTAGATGCGGCAGTAGTTGGGTTATATAAAGATAAAGTATGTACAGTATATACAAATGAAAAGTATTTTAAAATACAAGCAAAAGCAATTATTGTCGCAACTGGCGCAAGTGAAAAATTTATTGCATTTGAAAATAACGACTTACCAGGAATCTATGGTGCAGGAGCTGTACAAACCTTAATGAATCAATACGGTGTTTTGCCCGGAGAAAAAATTGTTATGGTTGGTAGCGGAAACATTGGATTAATTGTATCTTATCAGTTAATGCAAGCAGGAGTTGAAGTGGCCTGTGTTCTTGAAGCTGCACCAAAAATTGGTGGTTATCTAGTTCATGCATCTAAATTAAGACGACTTGGCGTGCCAATTTATACTTCTAGAACCATCCTAAGAGCAGAAGGAAATGAATCGGTAGAAAAAGTAATTACAGTAGCCCTTGATTCATCATGGAAAATGATCGAAGGTAGTGAAATTGAATATAATGTGGATGCGGTTTGTATATCCGTAGGATTAACACCAATGCATCAACTATTATCGATGGCTGAAATTAAGATGCGTTTTATCCCTGAACTAGGTGGAATGGTTCCTGTTATTTCAAAAGATCATGAAACAAGTTTAGAAAATGTATTTGTTTGCGGAGATGTCATCGGGGTAGAGGAAGCTAGTTCAGCAATCGTAGAAGGTAAACTTGCAGGACTTATCGCTTCTAAACGGTTTAATCAAAACATTCCTAATTATGAAGATATGCTTGCTGAACTTCATACTCAACTACATATTCTAAGAAGTGGTCCTTTTGGAAAGAAAACAACGACAGGCCTTGCAAAATTACAGGAGGCAACTCATGCTTAATCAAACAGGTATTGCATCACTAGACGAAATAAAGTCATGTTTTCCAAAAGAACATTTACTATTAAAACCAAAAGCTATTATTGAATGCTATCAAGAAATTCCTTGTAATCCCTGTTCAACTTCTTGTCCTCACAATGCAATTATAATAGGACCAGATATCAATGAACGTCCAACACTTGACCTTGACAAATGCATTGGTTGTGGAATTTGTGTTTATTCATGTCCTGGTTTAGCAATCACTTTGGTTTCGATTAAAGACGACAAAGCAGAGTTTAAAATTCCATATGAATTCTTGCCTGTTCCTAAAAAAGATGAAATTTGGAATGCTATTTCAAGAGATGGAGCTATTGTTTCAAAAGCGAAAATTAAATCGGTATTATCTGGGCCGAAACAAGACAAAACGGTCTTAGTAACGGTTGAAGTAGATAAACAATACTTATATGATTTCATTACAATTAGGTGTCCATATGAACGATAAATTGACTATTATCTGCAGATGTGAAGATATTACAAAAGAACAAATTCATGAATGTTTAGAAAAAGGTTTCACGAACTATGAAGACTTGAAAAGGCAATTAAGAGTCGGAATGGGACCGTGCCAAGGACAAACGTGTTCTGAACTAATTCAAAGAGAAATCGCGATTTTTTTAGGAAAAAAATATGAAGAAATTTCAATTCAAAAAACGAGACCATTGATTACTGGTGTTAAACTAAAAAGTATCAATGAAGGTACTAAAGATGAAAGCTAATATTGTAATTATCGGTGCAGGAATCTCTGGAACAAGTATTGCATATCATTTGGCAAAAAAAGGAATGAAAGATATCGTTGTCGTTGATTCAGGATATTTAACCAATGGATCTACGGGAAGATGTGGTGCTGGAATTAGACAACAATGGGGAACAAAATCAAACTGTATTCTTGCAAAGAAAAGCATTGAGTTTTTTGAAACCGCAAAAGAAGAATTAGCGTATGACGGAGATATTGAATTTAAACAAGAAGGTTATTTAATTCTAGCAAGCGATAAAGAAGAAGATATAACGTTTGAAAAGAATGTAATCTTACAAAATAGTTTAGGAATTCCTGCTAAAAAACTCAACAAAAAAGAAACATTACAGATTGTACCATATTTAAATCCAGATGCCTTCTATAGTGCCACTTTCTGTAATACAGATGGGCATTTAAATCCATTTAAAATGACGGATGCATTTTATGAAGCAGCAAAAAGACTTGGTGTTACATTTCTCTTTTTTGAAGAAGTAAAAAATATTATTGTAGAAAATCATCAAATACAAAAAGTCATTACGTCAAAAAGAGAAATCCAAACAAATCAAGTCTGTAATGCCGCGGGCGGATATTCCAAAGAGATTGGATTAATGGTAGGCATAGATATTCCTGTATATTCAGAAAATCATGAAATTCTAGTGACCGAGCCTATAGAAAAAATGCAAGGTCCAATGGTGATGTCATTTACAAAAAATATTTATTGCCAACAAGTACCACATGGAAGTTTTATTATGGGAAGATCAAATCCAAAAGCAGTTCACGATCATGATATATCATCGACATGGTTATTTTTAGATGAGATGGCAAAAACTGTTTGCCATATTGCCCCTTTAATTGGTGAACTAAGAGTAATTAGGCAATGGGGTGGTTCCTATAATATTTCACCAGATAAACAACCAATCATCAGTGATTGTGAAGAACTACCAGGTTTTACTGTTGCATGTGGATTTTCAGGCCATGGATTTATGTTTTCGCCAATGACTGGACTACTAATCTCTGAAATTATTTTTAACGAGAAGACGACAGTTGATATATCGCTTTATCATTTAAATCGGTTTAAGCAACATCAACCAACTGATATTGAAATATCAGTGGTTTAAATAGAAAGGAATGTGAATATATGGCTATTTATCCATACGAAACAGAACCACTAACAGATTTTTCAAAAGAGGGGAATATCAAGCTTTATCTTGAGGCTTTAAAAAATGTTCAGAGTATTCTTGGCAAAGAATATCCGTTGATTATCGGAAGCACACGAATTATGACAGATCACTTATACACCTCTTTAAATCCAGCAAATCACTTAGAGATTGTTGGAAAGATTGCTCAAGCAGGTTTAAAAGAAGCAAATTTAGCGATGGAAACAGCGTTAAAAACATTTGAAATATGGAAAAAAGTAAGTGCATCTACTAGAGCGGATGTTTTGTTTAAAACTGCTAATATTATCAGAAGAAGAAAGCATTTCTTTAGTGCATTAATGACGATTGAAGCAGGAAAACCTTGGCCAGAAGCCGATGCAGATACAGCAGAAGCAATTGATTTCTTAGAATATTATGGAAGACAAATGTTAACTCTATCAAGAGTTGATGATGTTGTATTAAGCCGTAAAAACATGGAAAGAAATGAGTATAAATATATTCCACTTGGTGTTGGAGCGATTATTTCACCTTGGAATTTTCCTCTAGCCATTCTAACTGGAATGACTTCTGCAGCAGTTGTATCAGGAAACACTGTTATTTTAAAACCAGCTCAAACAACACAAGTCATTGCTTATTATTTTGTCGAAGCATTAAAAGAAGCTGGACTTCCAGAAGGTGTAGTCAGTTTCTT
>JAQUZN010000150.1 GCA_028691315.1 Candidatus Izemoplasmatales bacterium
CATGTTTAATCGTTGATTTAGGAACTGCGACGACGTTTACATATATTGAAAACTGCAATTTAAAAGGAGTAATAATTGCTCCTGGATTAACAACTTCAAGAAATGCCCTTATTACAAAAACATCTTTACTTCCACAAGTGGACTTAGAAGTTCCTACGAAACTGCTTGGAACGAACTCAAGCGACTCAATTAAATCTGGAATCGTGTATGGGCACGCAAGTATGATTGATGGTATGATTATGAGAATCAAGAATAAAGTTCAAAATCAAACTTTAAAAGTAATCTTAACTGGCGGTCACGCGAAACTAGTATATCCAATTGTAACTGAAAAAATGGTTCAAGATGAGCTCTTAATCTTAAAAGGATTATTGTTCGTTCACAAACGTAATTTAGTGAAAACAACATAGTTACTTGTAAAAATGCACATTCCAATGTGCATTTTTTCGAATATTATGTTAAAATAAGTGATAGTTAATGGAGTGAAATTATGAAAAAATTATTATTAATTGATGGATCAAATCTCTTCTTTAGAGCGTATTATGCTACGGCTGCTATGGGGAACTTAATGCAAAATTCAAGTGGTGTTTATACAAATGCCATTTACGGATTAGCGAGTTCAATGCAGTCTATTTTGAAAATGGATTTTACTCATATTCTAGTTGCTCTTGACCCAAAAGGAAAAACTTTACGTCATGAACTTTTTGAAGAATATAAAGGCACTAGAAAAGATGCTCCTTCCGAACTAATTAGTCAGTTTCAATATATTGAAGAGTATTTAGATAGTGCTGGAATTCCACATTATGTCCTTGATAAGTATGAAGCAGATGATATTATTGGATATTGTGCTACGCAGTATCAAAAAGACTTCGATCAAATTACAATCATTAGTAATGATCATGACTTACTTCAGTTATTGGATACCAATGTGTCACAAATTATATCCAAAAAAGGATTTAGTGATTATGAAATTTACACTCCAGATTATATGTTCTCTAAACTTGGATTTCATCCATCACAAATGACCGATTATAAAGGCCTTGTTGGAGACGCATCAGACAATATACCTGGCATCAAAGGTGTTGGTGATAAAACCGCAGTTAAATTATTAAGTGAGTACCAAACCTTAGAAAATATTTACGAGCATACAGATGAACTATCAGGAAAACTAAAAGAAAGAATAGTAGAGTCAAAGGATATTGCTTTTTTTTCAAAAAAATTAGCGACTATTCATCGTGACTTTTTCAATCCTCTAGAAGTAGAAAAATTAATATACAATGGTCCAAACTACAAAGAACTTGTCGCGTTTTACCAAAAAATGGAGTTTCATAATTTTCTTCGCAAACTTGAAATACCAAAAGAAAGCCAAGTTCCAGATGTAAAAATTCTATATACTGTTATTTCTACAGATGAAGAATTAAGGAAAATCCTTTTATCGCCGATGAGTGTTCATTTAGAACTATTTGGTTCAAACTATCATAATGCTCAAAAAATTGGATTTGGTCTTGTTTCTACAAAAGGAATGTACTTTGTTCCTTACGATGTATTAAAGACATCTTTATATTTTCAAAACTGGTTAAAAGATGAAACAAAAGAAAAATTCGTTTTTGATTTAAAACAAACAAAAGTAGCTTTGTTATGGGATGGGTATGACTTAGAAGGCGTCAAATTCGACCTTCTTTTGGCAGCTTATCTGACAAATCCCAACATTACAAAAGATGACTTTAAAGTCGTTGTTTCTGCGTTTAATTATCAAGATGTCGATTATGACGATGATATATATCAAAAAGGAGTTAAGTATTCTTTGCCAGATGATCCACTTGTTTATCAAACACACATTATCAAAAAAGCTAAAGCTATTTTCGAATTAAGAGAACCAATATTGAATTTGAATTTAGAGTATAATCAAATGGAATTACTTGATAAAATTGAAATGCCTCTAGCCTCAACACTTTCCGTGATGGAGTTTGATGGGATAAAAATTGATAGTCAGAAATTAGATGAAATTGGAATCGATTTAAAAACTAGATGCGTAGAATTAGAACATTTAATCTATGATTTAGCTGGAGAAACTTTCAATATAAATAGCCCTAAACAACTTGGCGTTATTTTGTTTGAAAAGTTAGAACTTCCTTACTCTAAAAAAAATAAAACAGGCTATTCAACGGATGTGTCAGTATTGAAACAATTAGAGAAATTTCATCCAATTATTTCGAGTATCATGGAGTACAGGACTTTAACGAAACTATTCACTACTTACGTTGAAGGTTTAAAAAATTCTTTAGAATTGAAAAATGATTCTAGAATTCATACGATATATAAACAAGCATTAACTCAAACTGGAAGAATTTCCTCAATTGAACCAAACTTACAAAATATTCCAATAAAAACGGAAGAAGGAAAAGAATTACGAAAAGTTTTTATTGCCGATACAGACGAAGAACTATATTCATGTGACTACTCGCAAATTGAACTGAGGGTTCTAGCCCAGATGGCTGGAGTTGAAAAGTTGAAAACGGCATTTATTAATAGCGAGGATATTCATAACGCAACTGCAAGATTAATTTTTAAAACGGATCAAGTAGATGCAGGGCAGCGTCGTCTTGCAAAAGCGATAAACTTTGGAATTATCTATGGAAAAACAGCTTGGGGTTTGTCAGAAGACCTTCATATTTCTCCAAAACAAGCCGAACGCTTTATCGCAAATTATTTTGAAAATTATCCTGAAATTAAAGTATTTATGGATAAACAGATAGATAATGCACAAAAATTAGGATATGTATTAACCATGTTTAATCGAAGAAGATATATCCCAGAAGCTACTTCAAGTAGTTACCAAACTCGTGAGTTTGGTAAACGGATGGCAATGAATGCTCCAATCCAAGGAAGTGCAGCAGATATTTTAAAAATAGCGATGGTTGACATTTCAAGTGAGATGAAAAGACTTAAACTAAAATCAAAATTGCTTCTTCAAATTCATGATGAATTAGTATTTTCCGTAACTGCTTCTGAAAAGGAAATTATAGAGAAAATTGTGAAATCAAAGATGGAAACGGCAGCGAATTTCTCTATTCCGCTTACGATTGAAGCTAGTTTTGGGCAAAACCTATTTGAGGTGAAATAAAATGCCAGAACTACCAGAAGTAGAAACTGTCAGAAGAACTCTTAAAAATGTGATTATTGGTAAAAAAATTAAACAGATAAATGTCTTTTATGATAAGATGTTACTAAACGAAACAAGAGAATCGTTTAAGGCTAAGTTACAAGGGAAAACAATTCTCAATATTTCTCGGTATGCAAAGTATCTTATTTTCGAGTTTGAAGATGTGTCTTTAGTATCACACCTGAGAATGGAAGGAAAATATTTTATTTCTTTATCAAGTATTCCTTATCAAAAACATGAACATATTATATTTGAATTTGAAGATGGGTGGAGTCTAAGATATCATGACACTAGGAAATTTGGTACAATGGAAATTGTTTCAAAGGGTTCTGAATTTAAGGCCAAAGGACTAGATACTATTGGGTTAGAACCTTTTGAAACCGAGTTTACGCTTACGTATTTAAAAGACAAAACACATCGTTTATCACGGTCAATAAAAAGTGCGCTTCTTGATCAAAAAATAGTTGCTGGTCTAGGCAATATATATGTTGATGAAATCTTATTCTTAAGCAAAATATATCCAGGGAAAAAGTGCTTAGAACTTACAGATAATGAAATTTTACTGATTGTTGAAAATTCTACAATTGTGTTAGACAAAGCAATAAAGTTAGGTGGAACCACGATTCGAAGTTATACTTCAAGCCTGGGAGTAACCGGAAGATTCCAAAATGATTTATGCGTTCATACTCTAGATGGAGAACCTTGTAAAGTATGTAATACATTGATAGAAAAAACAAAAATTGGTGGAAGAGGAACGTATTATTGCCCAAAATGCCAAAGAATGTGAAGTGATTTTATGAAAGTAATCGGATTAACAGGGTCGATTGCATCAGGTAAAACTACTGTGTCAAAGTGGTTTATTGAGGAAGGAATTCCTGTCATTGATGCTGATTTTGTCTATAAAGAATTGTCAAAACCTAAAAATATATTGTATAATACTTTAGTAGAGGAATTTGGAACATCAATTTTGCGTGAAGATGATTCGATAAACTGGCAAAAATTTTCTAAAATGATTTTTACAAATAACGTTATGCGTAAAAAATTAAATAGTTTGACTCATCCAATTGTTAAACAAGAAGTTATTAAACTGTTAAGTTTATATAAAGATCAAAATGAAGAGTTTGTTGTGCTGATGGT
>JAQUZN010000151.1 GCA_028691315.1 Candidatus Izemoplasmatales bacterium
CTCAAGTTTGTTTTTAAAGCTGATTAAGCCCAACAATATGATTAGTGAAAAAGCTATGAATAAATCGTAAGAACTCAAATATATTATGTTCATTGTGCTGTTTTAACGTATACCTGCCTGAAACATACATGCTATTTTTCCTTTATTTGTACCATTTATATCAAATGTAAAGTTTCCATCACTTACTATTCTACTGGCAACTCTATCATGCGAAACATTTATGCCTGAAGAAGTTTTAAATATTGTGCATTCCCCTGCTCTTACCAATTCCAAACAATTATCTACAATTTCAGTTTTTAAAACAATATTCAAACCAGCTCCAAGCATTGTAAAACTAGGGTAAATCAATCCCCCAAGTCCTTCTTCAAACATTCTTTGTGTATAGCTTGCACTTATCAGATAATCATACTCTTCTCCTTTTTTTACTTGCTTTCCAAATTCATTGCAGATGAATTTATTAACTAGAATAATTTCATTTTTTTTCTCTTCAGGTTGTGTTGAAATATAAATATTATATTCATCAATTATCATTTTTACATAATCAGATTTATCATAAAAATTCTCATTTTGTACTAGAACTGCAACTCCAAATTCTTTTTTAACCTGCCATGCTCCATAAGTTATTTTATAGATGCATTTATTTTTTTCATCTTTAAAGAATTCTTGTTCAGAAATGGAAGTGACAATAGCTCCAATAAAGTCTTTATGATTTTGAAAAACGCTATAGTTATTTCCAATCAAACTTCCATAAAAATAGTTAGTGTTTTTCAAACTTGCTCGTTGATGAGATTGAGATTCTTTACTTTTAGGAGGGTAAGATAATTCAGATTTAGCACAGAAAGTTCCATTATAATTAGGTCTTGTTCTTATAATAAATTCGCCTTTTTTGAAAATTCTTTTATAAGTATAAAATCCTAGTCCATTAATCAACTTCTTTATTTCATCACTTGAAAGCTTATTAGCTAAATCCAATGATTTTAATTTATGCAATATTTCTAAATAATTCATCCTATAGATTCCATTTGTTTTCTTGTGAATATTCCTCAAAATTGTCAGAAGTGATAATAACTCTATCAGCTTTTTGGGAAATGTTATTTCTTATTCTTTCACTCATGCTTTTTCTCTGGTTTTCGTTTAGCAAAACCAGTTTTTCTTCAACGCCTCTACCGATAAAAAATCTTCCAAACTCTTCAGGGTTACATATTTTGCAATCAATTTCAATTAAATTTGGATTTTTAGTGTCTGAGAAGCCAATATAATTTGCTTTTCCCAAACATACTGGGCAAATTTGACTTTCAATAAAATCGTTTAGCATTTGAACTATCCTTATTATTTACTCTTAATTACACTACCACTAGAATTCGTTTTTACAAACATCAAATTATTTAAAGGATTGGAAGAACTTTCAGAACCATAACCTACAATTATATAACCGCTATCAGTTGTCGGTATTGCAGTATAACCATATTCGCTTCTACCAAGTCCATAATCATAATTCTTTGTCCAAATAAAATCTCCATCTGAATTGGCTTTCCCAATAAAGAAATTTTGAGATGCTCCTGTTTGCAATTGACAGTATCCACCAACGATATAACCACTGTTATCGGGATCTTTACAAATTGAAAATGCTCCATCATCTAATGTAGTAGAGCCGTAGGTTTTATTCCAAATGACACTATTATTTGTATCCAATTTTACTAGCCAAATATCTTGACTACCGATTCCATTATATCCTGCAAATACATACTTATTATCAGGAGAAATTGTTATGCTAAATGCCTCGTCTTCCATAGTAGTTCCGTAATTTTCAGCCCATATTAAATCACCACTTGAATTTGTTTTTATTATAAAAGCATCTTTTCCACCTAATGTTTGTGCAGTAGTAGTGCCAGCTATTACAAAATCTCCATCTGCAGTTTCAGCTACAGAATATCCATATTGATTTCCACTGCTACCATTTGTAAAAGTCTTCTGCCATATAGAATTTCCTAATGGATCAATTTTTAATAATAATACTTTAAAACCCTCAGAAGGGTAACCGTCTAGAGTACCTACGATAACATAATTTCCATCAGAACAATTAATTATTTGTCGCCCTTCATCTGCATAAGCACTCCCATAAGTCTTATACCACTGCATATCACCATTGTTGTCGGTTTTCACAAGTAAAACATCATTAGCACCATTACCATCCGTAACGCCTGTTACAAAAAATCCATCGTCTTCTGTCTTTACAACAGAATATCCTATATCATTACAATTCCCATTAATTGGGTTTATTTGCTTTTCAAAAATTTTATTACCGTTATAGTTGAGTTTTAACAACAGAATATCATCATGATAACCTGAAGGGTTACACATCCCAGTAACTATATAACCATCATCAACATTAATTATTGAGTAACCTCTTTCTTCTTGTGATGCCTCACCATAAGTTTTAATATAGGTAACAATCTGATTAATCCAAGCCTCACTTATCTCCGAATATGTACTACTGCTTTCAGCAACAGAGGCTTTTACTCTGTAATAGTATTTTCCAGTGTCAGCTACTGTTTCATTCCAAGTAATTATGTTACTACCTACTGATGCATAATCATCTTCCCAAACTCCGTCTCCGACCATTCTGTCAATTTTGAAGCCATCCTCTCCTGTGGAATTGTCTTGCCAGTTGAGTGTTATGCTCATTCCGTTGACATTTGCATTCAGATTTGATGGAGCAGGAATAGTGTTGTCTATCTGGGCAGATTCGAGATTTGTTGAAGCATAATTATCTTTGTATGCTCTTATTCTGTATTGTAATGTTTCGTTTATTGTAGCGTTTGCATCTGTCCATGTTACTGCGTTTGTTGCTGTAGAATCGTAGGCAGCCCAGTTTTGTACTCCGACTTTTCTTTCTATTATGAAACCTGTTTCTCCGGTTGAATTGTCATTCCAGTTCAGTTTTATCGAAGATAATGTAAGTTTTTCAGTAGAAATGTTTGTCGGTGCAGGAAAAGTATTGTCGATTACTGCGCTCAGGTTAGATGCTGAAGTGTTCAAACCTTTGTATGCGTAAACTTTGTACTGAATCGAAGTATTCGGTTCAGCATTTGTGTCAAGCCATGATGTTGCGTTGGCAGCTGCTGATCCGTAACCTGTTACCCACGCTAAAGCTCCGACCTTTTTATCTATCTTAAACCCGTCTTCGCCGTCAGAGTTATCAGCCCATGTAACATTGATCGAATTCACGCTAACTTTCGAGTAGTTTATGCCTGTTGGAGCTGGGAATGAAACAGTCTGAGAATTCTCGCTGTAATCTGATTCATCTGTTCCTTTGTAAGCCTTAATCCTGTAAAATACTGTTGTGTAGCCTTTCTTATTTATAGAACTGTCGGTATAAGTAACAGTATTTGCGGCTGGAGTTGCGATCTGAGTATAAGTTCCGTCATCAATTTTTCTTTCTATCTTAAATCCGTCTTCACCGTTGGAATTGTCTGTCCAGTCAAGTTTAAAAGAACCGACTGAAAGTTGCGAAACTGTGTCAAGTACTGGCATCGGAATATTGTTGGTTATAAGCTCAGAATAGCCATAGCTTGACTGATCTGTTGCAGTATAAGCATAAATTCTGTATTGAACTCCAGCATTCAAAGGAACATTGCTGTCAGACCAGGTCTGGATATCAGCACCTACTGTTCCAACAGCAGTTTCCCATGCTCCTCCGTCAATTTGTCTGTCAATTTTATATCCTGTTTCCCCGATGCAGTTGTCAGTCCAATATAAAGCAATAGTGTTCAGATTCATTTTTACAAACTGGACTTCTGTCGGAGGAGGAAAAGTAAGGTCTGAAGCGTAAGCTGTTGCATAAGCAGAATTATCCGTTCCTTTAAAAGCATATATTCTGTACTGCAGACTGTCTGAAATAACAGCAGTTGAATCATTCCATGTTACAGCATCTGCAGAGAGAGAAGCGTAATTATTTGTCCAAACTCCGGAATTATCTTTTCTGTCGATCCTAAATCCATCCTCTCCGAAAGAGTTGTCTGTCCAGTCCAATCTGACTATATTGACCGCCAATTGAGAAAGAATAGGATTTGACGGAGCCGGGAAAGTATTTGCAATACTGCTTGTATTAATAGTTGATGACTGGTCTGCTCCCTTGTAAGCATAAATTCTGTATTGTATATTTTGATTTACCGGCACATTTCCATCTGCGTAGGTAACAGTATTGGCGGGTAATGTTACAAAAGAATTTGTCCAGGTGCCGTTCACAGACCTGTCTATCTTAAAACCGTCTTCTCCGCTTGAATTG
>JAQUZN010000152.1 GCA_028691315.1 Candidatus Izemoplasmatales bacterium
ATCCGGTGTATGGTCGAGCTATGAGCCGATCAGAAGCGCGTATGTCTCCAGTGGACAAGTCGTATCAATCGACTACACTGCCCCGAAAGGAGGGCTCTATACGTGGAGAGCAAGAACGGTTAACGAAGCAGGTGGAGAGAGCGACTGGGCACATTTCGGAGACAACGGCATAGGAGCAGATTTTATCTCTTCCAATTTTTCGTTTGTGTTTTTGACGGATGTGCATTTGGGGAGTAATATGGCGCCAATTGCAGTAGAAGTTTCAGGTCCTTGGTTTGAATCTCAATCATATCCTCGATTTACCGATGTGCTTTATAATATAGAAAAAATTAATCCAAAACCGGATTTTATACTGATAGGGGGAGATAATGTGGAGTATAACAATGAAAGATGGATTAGGGATTTTAAGTCAATTATAGATGACTATAGTAATCGCACAGGTATTGAAATCTATGCGGTGCCGGGAAATCATGATAGATATGACAGTGAATCAACCAGATGGAGCTGGGATGATCTGAATGCTTCAGGAGGAAATGATAATCTCGAGAAATATTTCGAAGTCATGAAGAAGCCTGAAGGCGTAATCTCTTTGTTTGTCGATAATGTGGACATCATGGATGCTGATAAGAGCGGAGTAGGCGGATATAATAGATATAATTATTATTTCAATCACTACGGATTTCAGGTTATTGGATTGGACTCAGGGGAGGATACGGGAAAATGGGATCCTGAACCGGAAGGAAGCGGATTAAGTAGTTTTGTTATGGGTGAGTTAGGAAAATTGATTGAAAAAACTCCGCGTATTCCAAGGATTATATTTATGCACCATCCAGTATATGCTAATCAATTAGACCCTTCTAAATTTATGGGGGTTCCCAAAGGGCAAGAAAAGACCGATATGGGGGAAATAGCTGAGAATGAGGCGATAGTGAATAATTGGAAGAAGTTTATAAATAACTGTAATAGCAATGGTACGCAGCTAATCCTTTCTGGACATACCCACGACAGCTTAGTTTTTAATTCTTCTGATAATGAATTAGTCTTATCAAATTGGGTCGGAAACAAAACCTATCCTCTTTATATTCAGACTCAAAGCGCCAGCAAAAATGATGATTATGGGTATAGAATTATAAATGTAGAAAATGGCAAAGCGATTCCAAAAGAATCTGTAACTAACGTTACAAAATATGAAAAAGTCTTTGCTGATATAGATTCAAAAAAAGATTTGAATCTTCTGTCTTATGACAGTGATGGCAAAGAGATAATCATGGAAAATAATGGCAAGGCCAAAATGTTTGTTGCGGATGACTCTAACAGGAAGATCATTTATGACGATACGGAAGATTCTAAATTTGAAGTTAGAAATAATAATTCTTTTGATACCTTCTATAATTTGCAATTGCAAAAGAGAGAAGAAGGCGCTGAAATAGAACAAGATTTTGTTCCGGCCGTAGGATATCAAATTAATAATCCAGAATTATGTGGAGATTCTGAGTACTTTTGTTCAAACTTTATATATCTAAAAAAGAAAAGTGATTATACTATTTTAGGTTTTAAGGATATAGAAATTAAAAAAGAGTCTTCCAATATCGTATCTATTGATTGGAGCGATATTAAAGCAGACAGTATTCCTTATAAAATGAGCGGCGTAAAATTTGGAATTAACGGAAACTATAGCACCACTTATAGTAGGCTTCCTGTAACATTGGCTGTCGATCTCAATTCTCCTGGCGAATTACGTGCCTATGACAAAGATGGTAATGTGACAGGGTTAATAAACGGTGAGGTTGCAGAAAATATTCCGAATTCAATGTACATACCTGAATCAGAAACTGTATATATTTTTGGAAACACGAGAGAGGCAGTCGCGGATGGTCTAAGAACACAGGTCGTTGGAGCTTATGAAGCGACATATGACCTCACTATCACTCTCTCGGAAAACGACGAGGAAAAGGGTAAAATTATGGCTAACGATGTTTTGACTAATGATGACACGACCCATCAATTCAGCGTGGACTGGGAAGCTCTAGGCCGAGGAGAAAAAGGTGTGACTATGGAATTTGATAAAAATAAAGACGGTGATTTTGAAAAATCTATCTCTTCGGACGGCAGTTTAAGTTTTCCTAGAGCAAAATTAAATACAGAAAAATATTCAGCCAATGAAGGGGCTGAGGTAATCTTTAATGCTTCGGCATCTTCCGATTCTGATGGCAGTATAGCTCTTTATGAATGGGATTTTGATGGAGATGGAGTTTATGATGCAACTTCTTCTACTTCTACCATAGCGCATATCTATGGCGATGATTTTCAAGGGAAAAACTATGTAAAAGTGACGGATAATGAGGGACTTACAGATACGAGCAGTATAGCAAGCGCGGAAGTCACTATCGTAAATACGGATCCGGTGGTATCAATTTCAAGATTTGAGATAGCAGACACTATGGATAAATTCATTTTAGAGGCGGATTTTATCGATTCTGGCTGGCTTGATACTCACATCGCGTTAATCGATTGGGGTGATGGTGGTGTAGAAAATATATTAATAACTGAAGAAAATACATATCCTGATGCTACGGGTAAAATTATTGGAATGCACCGATATAACAAACTAAAAGAGTATTTAGTAAAATTGATCGTAACGGATGATAACGGCGGAGTAGTAACTTCAGAGGTCGCTCTTGAAAGCCCTAGACAGATAAAAGAGTCTGTACTTTTGAAACTTGAGACCGTTCAGACTAACAATAAAAACACTCTTCAAGAGATAAACAAAGCTAAAGAAAGTCTGGAGAACTCCATTAGTGCTGAGTATTGGCAAGATGACTTTCATCTGGATTTACATTCCATGCCTAAATTTTTCAGCCAAGAGCAGAAAACAACCAAGAGCCTTGCAAGAGTTCTTGAGGATAAGAATAAATATGAAGGATTCCAAGACACTCAAAAAGTCCAGGAAATAATCGATGAGCTATCTCGATCTGATATTTTCTTGGCAAGGTCAATGGTTTATGAAGCGGGAAATCTTATGGCAGAAAATCTCAAGTCAGCGAAGAGTTGGATTAAGGAGATATTGAAGCTTTAATCTTTAACGCGTATAATCTAGATATAGAATAATCAAATAATATATTTTTATGGAAGATGCACAAAGGAGACAAACGGATGAATTAAAAAATAATTCAAGCATAATTCCGTGGTTCTTTCTTCTTATCGTAAGTCTCTTGATTATTTATTTTATTATTTTTTCAGATATTCATAGAGGCATAGGCTTTCCTGTAGTAACTATTCTATTCTTAACTGGTGTGGGTTCGGTCGCCTTCTATATGCTTTTGATTGCAGAATCAAAAAAAATACAGATAAGGAAAGAACTTTATGGAGCCAGAGAGTTGTTTGATTTCTACTGTGCATCTAATATTTTAAAGTTACTTATTCTTTTTGTGGCAACGCTTATTTATCTAGAAAGTACCATATCTAGTAATCTGATTTTGGAAATGAAAGAAAGTAGTACAGGTTCGACGGCTGGACTGATTATATATTTTATAGTCCCGTTTATGATTCTTGTTAATGCTGTTGTCTTATACATAGGAGGGATCCTTTTTGCTATAAAAATCAAAAAAACATTTCTTGCAAAAATTTTAATGCCTTTTGCGGCGGTTATTTTGACAATGATGGTAATGATTGTTTGCGATGTTATGATGCCGAACGGGACTTTATATATCTTTGCAAAAGCTCTTTATCTGGTATAAAGTTGATTATATTTACGGAAAACGAGAAGATAATATGAATAAATATAAACGAGGTCAGATTTCATACTTGGATGTAAGAAAATAAACGCTTGAATAATCAGTTATTTCACTATGCGGCCTACCGTATCTAGAATTTAAACCCCGATGCGCTGGTTAAGGTGCGGCATGGAGCTTTGGCGGTACTAAAACAATTATTCTCAGAGACTCTCGCTGTGAATCACCTTTATTCCATTTTGTTTTAAAAGCGCTGTAGTGACTCCGTCTCCTTCGATGAGCGTGCCGGAGAAAGTTCCGTCATAGGTTGAACCGCAGCCGCAGGATGGACTTTTGGATTTGGCAATAAATTCCGTGGCGCCTGTTAATTTTGCGATTCTTAGAGCTTCTTCCGCTCCTCTTATGAATTGAGCGGTGACATCTTCACCGTTTTTATTACTTAAAGAAAACCACCGACGAAGTCGGTCGTCCACGGTTTCCGATTGCGGACGAAGTCAGTTTGGAATAGTATATAAGGTATAAACTAACAATTTTACCTCGATAACTATATGTCAAA
>JAQUZN010000153.1 GCA_028691315.1 Candidatus Izemoplasmatales bacterium
TAAAACACCTTTACAAGATCTGTTCAATAAGACTAATTTCAATGAAGTCAAAGAGCAACTTAATCCCTTTTTTCCGGGATGGTTTGATTAATTATTAATTCGTCCCGATTTTAACGGGACACTAATGGTCCAAATATACAAATAAAAAATTGGAATAAGTTCTAGAGATTCTGTTTTTATTCTCTACCTTTGAAATATATGGTTATAACAATGCTTTATTGGATTAAAATAAAAAAGAATCTTTAACGCTGCGGGCTACAAGGTGTGGAAACTCCCACATGATGTTATCAGAAATTTGTAACTCTCACTTTCAAAAATGACCTGATTTCAAATTCGGTACTATAGAAACTTATATAGAAAATGAGGATGTCATTCCAAGAACTGGTACGGAGGACAAGTATTACTTAAGTATCCCATAAGTTGAATATCTCATTCAAAAAACTGGAAATTATTACATGGCCATGAGGGGTGTGGCGCATGCATGTTATTTTAAAGATTTGACTGTGTGCATCTTGGTGAAGATGAAATTTGCTCACCTGCAAAATAAATCGCAGAATCGTGCTGATGAAAAACCTTATATGTAAGAGATAAATAGCTATATGATTGTAAGGAATCAATGCAGAAAAGTTGGTGATACTTTTTTTATGCTTTTTATGTAGAGATTGGATCATTACTAGTCCGTTTGCTGATTTTGTCCAGAGCCATAAAAAGAGCATTTTACGGCACAAAAAAAAGCAATTACTTGTTGTAACTGCTTGATTTGTAAGGTTGGCCACCAAGAATCGAACCGGGGACACAAGGATTTTCAGTCCTTTGCTCTACCAACTGAGCTATGGCGCCTTGCGTGATTGTTAAGTGCTTATTTATCAGTCTTTTACGGTTTATTTTATCCTCTCAAAATGAAATACTTTTTTTGGGGTTTAATTGCTGGTTCAAACAAGTTGTATGGGTTAATAATTATTTTAATGAAAAAGACAGCAAATGAATGGTTATCAAATGCTGTCTTTAACAAGTTTATTTCTGACTAAATTATATTAGCTTTAAATATTGTTGGAACATAGCCTAACCTGTTTTTTATGGTTTTTGCTTTCTAATATAGTCATATCATAATCTTATTGTTTAATTAAATGTCTTTAGTTATCATTGTAGGACTATCAAATTATCAAATTTTGCAAGTTGTTTTCCCATTACAAGAAATCCAAATCCTGAGTAATTGATTCTTCCAGTAACATCTGATATTGCTTCCATCCCATTGACATAAAAGCTTAGTACGCCAAATTCGTTTTTAATCCCTAATTGTATTGTCTGCCCTTTTTTATCATTTAATTTGATTTTGTCAGCTGATACCAGATTCCATGTCCCATTGCGCTTTTCATGTAGACTTGCATTTCCTTTCTCGACTATGAATGCGCAAAGATTATTTTCATTATCTCCATTAAAAATAAGCCCAAAAGCACCATCCTCCGTAATTTCTTTTACGTAACATTCACATGATAATTCAAAATTGTCTTTTAATGATACTCCTAGGTGAGAGAATGAGTAGGCAAATTCCTTTTTATCTTTGGATTCAATTAATAACACTCCTTCTTGAATTACAGCTTTTGCTTTCTTTGAAACAAATTCAGTCCACCCATTTCTGTTATCATCAAAATTATCAACTAATTGATATTTGTTTTGAGCCTTACCTGTTAAAAATGAAATACAAACAAGAAGAGTTAAAATAATATTCTTTTTCATGTTATAATCCTCCTAAACGACTTTGAATTTCTGAAATAAATCCATCATAAGTTTTTATAATTCTTCCCCAAGGAGAGAACCCTTCTTCCACATTTGTATTTATGTTGGCAATTTCAGACGAGACTTTTACCTTATAAGCAAGTCCTTGATTTACAGCTATTTCTTTCACTGTAATTCTTGTTCTAACTTGTATTCTAGAGTCTGGAAAACGCTGATATATCCAGTTCGTTTGTAAATATCCAGAGACTCTATCTGCCGTTTTAATTTCATCAAAGTATGTTAGAACAACCTGATTTATCATTTTCCAAGCTGATTCAGCATCATATTTGGGATTTACATTAACTGTGAAATCCTGATTTGCATTGGCTGACAAAATAGAATTATTGAGACTTTCATCTTCTTTTAGGGTATAAGATACTGATTTCCTTTTGTCGTTATAGAAGAATTTGGTTTCTGAGGTTACATACCCTGCTTTTTCAATTTTTATAACAATAAATTCATCTTTTTTCTTTAGACTGGCTGTGTAAATTCCATCAGCTTTATATGAGCCATCAACATAAATTTTTGCATCAGATGGAAATACAGTTATTTTAATGTCTTTTGCAGATACTATTCCAACTGTAAAGAATAGAAGAAATGTGAAAATTGTGATTTGTTTCATATTAAGTATTTTTTTGCCATTTTAGTCCCTTGTTATTGGCGTGTAGATAATATTTATAAACGTGGGGACACAGTAATCTGTACGTTTACGATTGTTTAAATTGATTGCGGGCTGATTTTGAGTAGTCTTATCCAAATAAAAAGTTGCCAATTGCTAGTAGAATCCAAATGCCAATTAGAAAAATAGCGATGCGTACGATTATGTATCCACAACCCATTCCACTCATGCAGCCTGTTTCTAATGCTTCTTGTTTGTTTCCTCCAGAATTGAAATAACCAAATATAGTCCCAGTGATAGCCACGATAATAATAATGATGAGCCAATTCATATTTTATTCTATTCAGATAAATTTCACGCCCATTTCTCTTTCGTAATTCTTCATGAATAGTACAAATCCCATTTTGGCATTTGTTAGCGAAACAAACTCACCATCAATTTTAACTTGTATTGATGCTTGCTTCATAGGCGATAAATTTGCGCTTTTTTGATAGAGCGTGTTTACTTCGTTTGCTAATTGTTTGATAAGCTTTTCAGTGTAAGCAGTTACTGCATAGCTAGCTTTTGCATTATCAATTAAGTCTTGCATAGTTTCAGACGCTTTGAGCATTAATGCTTTCAGCTCTTTTTCTTGTTGTGAGTCTCCAAATAATCCCATAGTGTTATCATTAATAAATCCAAATGTCCCCTTATTTGGCGGTTATACAATAAAAAGAAGCGTGGGAACTGTTAACTATTATCTGTTCAGAGGTATCGCCAAACACCCGCAGTCCAAATAATAGAAACAGCCCACGCCCATTATATTATATTACCTAGGTAGGAAATATGTTACAATGTACGTGAGCGTTGTTTCTATATCACCCTTGGGCTGTTCTTGAAATTTGGCGATTTTCTGAACAAGGATAATATCTTACAAACGCTCTTAAACTATGTTGTCTCATTCCTGAGATTTTGCAAAGTTAAAAAACGTTTTGGACTTTGATGCTTTTTGGAATACAATTTTTGTAGATAATATGCGCTTAATTTCTTTATTTGCATAATTCGGAGCATTACCCCCCCCCAGTCATATTCACATCTGTTTTACTTTTGTGCTCTAGTTTTAATCGATAATAAATTAATGCACAATTATATGGCGGGTAAAATAACAGAAACGAGTAAACTAAAACAAGTACTTCAATTACACCATAGTGGAGTTTCCTGCCGATCTATCGCTTCACAACTTGGACTCTACAAAGAAACGGTAAATAAATACATACGTCAGTTTAAAGGCTTGTCCATTGATCTTCAAGAGGTATTGCAAAAAGATAATCCTGAGTTGGAGCATCTATTTAACGGTGGTTCTCCTGCTTATGTAGACAAGCGGTTTGAAGATTTTTCTAAGCGATTGCCTTATTTAGAGAAAGAGCTTACCCGTAAACACGTAACCCGTTTACGGCTTTGGGAGGAGTATATCATTGAGTATCCCTGCGGTTACGGGTACACCCAGTTCTGTTTCCACCTGAACCAACACGCTGCTATCCAAACACCTTCCACTGTCTTAGTGAATACTTATATGGCTGGGGAGAAGTGCTACATTGATTTTGCCGGTGATCCAATGCAATATACAGATATGGATACAGGGGAAATCATTAAAGTGCAGACCTTTGTGGGCTGCTTGCCTTATACGGATTATGCATTTGCCCTTTGCGTGCCTTCACAAAAGAGTGAAGATTTTATTTATGCTATTACCTGAGTTATGAATAGCTTTCCATAACTCAGGAGAGAGTTTGAGAAAGAAATAATAAATTTGCAAAATAAAGCCATGTATCAGTAAAAGCACTGGGTGGATATGACCGAAATCGCTGGGTGGGTATCACCGAAATATGCACTCCTAAGAATCGGTA
>JAQUZN010000154.1 GCA_028691315.1 Candidatus Izemoplasmatales bacterium
GTGTTAAAGAAAATCGATGCATTTGAAGGCCCCCTTGAAATGTATTTAAAGGAAGGCTTTTCAATTGAAGAAGAGTTAAAAGATTATTTTGTTGTAAGGAAAAATCTAAAAGAAGAATAACTAAAAAGTTCTTCTTTTATAAGTTTATATAAAAAATATATAAAATCTTACAATAAAGTAGTCCCATGTGTAGCATGATGAAACCTAACAAATACATCTTATATGTAATCCTCGTTTTATAGATGCTTTATTATACTTAAGTGTAGGAATTGGAATGAGCAATATCGCCTTAATCCGAAAAAAGGTCTATGATAACTTATCAGGCGTTTAACAAAAAAGAAATTCCCCCAATCATTGCTATGATTGCTCTTGATATCATCGCTCCAATCAGTCTTATGATAGGACTCAAAACATCACTACCAGAAAATGTCGCATTACCGAATAATTTTGAAATCGTTGCGACATCCTTATTTGCCGCATTCTTTTTTTAATAATTCATACCAAAGCGATTAAAAGTCGCTATTATCCTTGTAACATTATCTAGTTTCTTTTTAATGTTTAAAAATTTGATTATGTTTCATTAATAACTGGTCCATGGCTTGTACAATCGTATTTACACTGAATTTATTATCAATTTCTTTAACATTGTTATTAGGTTATGTTGCATACGGCTTAAGCATATTCTTATATGTCACAGCTCAACGACAAACAGGTGCCGCAAAAACAAGTACATTCTATGCATATTCTCCTTTCGTAGGAGTGTTTATTTCAATAACTATCTTTTTTGAACTCACAAGATATTGCCATTATCTTAATGGGAGCACCTTTTTATCTAGCATTTACCCAGAGTAAGAAAGACAAATCAAAAAGCATAATCTCAGTCATATAGGTGGACTTAATGATTTTGTCTTTTGTCAAAATTTGATTCTTACAAAACACCAAAAGTATTAGTTACTTTCTTTTAATGCAATCTATTATGTTCTACAATATATAAATTATCTACGTCAAAAAATGACAGAAAGGAATCAATATGAAAACTAAAATCTCTACTTTCATTGATTGGTTTGAGAAACACTTTAACTTTATTATCGATATTATTGCCTTAATAGGTGGGACCTTCATGATTCTTTTTTCCCTTGCTATCTTTATATCACTTCTCACAAATAGTGATACCTTAGTAAATGTCTTTGAAATCATTGTCCTTCCTGGGGCCATCGGTTTTATGGGAATAGCTATCTTATTTGCCCTACGCATCACAAGGCATATTACGAAAAAATAATCCCAATTGACAAGCATCTAGTAACTTGTTTTAAGAATTTAATACACATCCAAAAGGAACTACCTACTTGATATTCCATATGTATGATATAAGAGCGCAATAATCTCGTCTTAGTTAGCAATGGTTAGTTTTTTACAAACTATGAACTGGTTTGTGTCAACTATTTCGGAATAGAATTCAATCTATATCAGCGATAATGTTACATATGTATTAGAAATGTATTGAATAATCTTCTTTGAACTGTTATAATGAATTTAGTCAAGTGAAAAGGAGATCGAATATGAACCAAAAAGTTGAACATTTTACTTATAATAACTTCCCAAAAGTTCATATCTCTAGTAATCCCACAGATTCATTCTTAACCAATTCTTCGGTTCAGTCAAAATTATCTAAATTAATAGGAAAAGTAGTCTGTATAGAAGTATATCCAGGCGTTGACAAAAATAATCTTCGCGATGTTCTTCTAAACCAACCATCTTTTGATACAATTATTGACATTGAATCTTATTTAATTGATGAAGATTCAATGTCAAACTTACTGAGTCCTTATCTAACTTGTGACCGTGTCTTTGGCAAAATGTGTCCGCTTGAGATTGAGGATTTATATCAAATCAATAAAATAAACGCTTTAAAATCGATTATATCAAACTCCGATAAGCGTGTTTTAGTTTATGGATTTGGTGCTTCACTTATTCCATATGATACCTTAATCTATGTTGATATCTCCCGTTGGGAAATCGAACTTCGGTATCGAGATGGACTTAAAGGGTTTACCTCCTCAATAGAAGAAGACTTCCTGCGTAAATTTAAACGTGGGTATTTTATTGAATGGCGTATTGCGGACAGAGTGAAGATGAAACATTTTGAAAAAGCAGATTATTATATTGATGCGAATATTGTTAATCACTATACAATGATATCAAGAGCTCTTTATCAAAAGGGACTTGATTATCTTTCAAACCATCCATTTCGACTAGTTCCTTATTACGATCCAGGAATATGGGGCGGACAGTGGATGAAAAAAGTATGTCATCTAGATCCTAAAGAAGACAACTATGCATGGAGTTTTAATGGCGTTCCAGAAGAAAACGCACTCTGTTTCGATATTGATGGAACAGATTTTGTCTTTCCTGCGATGAACCTTGTGCTGTTCCGTTCTATCCCTTTATTAGGTCAAAAAGTTGTCAATCAATTTGGCGCTGAATTTCCCATCAGATTTGATTTCCTTGACACCATGGGTGGCGGAAATCTATCCTTACAAGTTCATCCAACAAAATCTTACATAAAAGATACTTTTGGGATGAAATACACTCAAGACGAATCCTACTACATACTAGATGCCAAAGATGATGCTTCCGTATATCTTGGCTTAAAAGAACAAACAAAACCTACACAATTAATAGAAGCATTAGAAAAAGCAGATTCAAGCAATTCTCTTTTTTCTGATAAAGACTATTTAAATCAATTTCCAGCGAAGAAACATGACCATTTCCTGATTCCTGCCGGCACAATTCATTGTAGCGGCAAGAATACCATGGTACTCGAAATCAGTTCAACACCATATATATTTACCTTTAAACTATGGGATTGGGGCCGTTTAGGCCTAGATGGCATCCCAAGACCGGTTCATATCAATCATGGAAAGAAAGTCATCCAATTTGACCGAATGACAAACTGGGTGAAAAAGAATCTCATTAACCGGTTTGAAAAAATTTCTGACGTCGAAGAAAAGACTGGTTTACATGAACTTGAGTTTATCGAAACCAGAAGATTTACTTTCGACAAAGAAATTATGACAAACACAAATGAATCAGTGAATGTCTTAATGGTTGTAGAAGGTAGTGGTGTCAAAGTGACTCCTTCTCAAAATCAAGGAGACGTGTTTATAGTAAACTATGCAGAATGTTTTATTATTCCTGAAAATGTAAAATCTTACACGTTTGAACCACTTGTTCCTAATGAAAAATGTATGGTCTTAAAAGCATATATCCGCACTTAATTTTTTTCTTCCTATTTAAGTAAAAGGCACGGTCATTCGTGCCTTTTACTATAAACTGTATTGTTAATGTATTAGTTGAATGATATAATTGATACGAGGTGATTGTATGAAACTTGATATATCCAATGGAACACCCTTTTACTTACAAATTCGTAACGAAATTTTAAATAAGATCAAAGCTGGAGTATGGAAAGAAGGCGATATCATTCCTTCGGAAAAACTATTAGCGGAAGAATATCAAGTGAGTAGGGTAACGATTCGCTCCGCAATCGTTCAACTCGTGAACGAAAGATATCTGATCCGCCGTCCTGGCTTTGGGACAATTGTTTACCAAAATAAAGACTCGTTATCGAACTTCACCCTTGTTAGAAGCTTTACCAATGAAATGAAAGAAATGGGCTTGTTAAGCAAAACCATTGAAGCAACGCTTGAATATATTCCTGCTGATAAAAAAATTGCGGATATCTTTCAAATCGCCGAAGGAGACTATGTGTATAACTTACGCCGAGTGAGAGGCGGAACTGTACCGATTCTATATTCCAATACGTATCTATTGCCAGTCATCAAAATCACCGATGAAGTATTAAAGGGTTCCTTATATAGTTTTCTAAGTAGTCATCAGATTTACTTTGATCATTTTGAAGAAACTGTTAGTGCAGTAAAAGCGAGTAAAGAAGTCATGTCAAAACTAAAAATCTATTACGATGCTCCTCAGTTAAAGCGGGTTCGTTACAGTTTTGATGATAAAGAAAAACTGATTGAGTACACAGAAACATTTTATAATGCGCTTTTATATGAGTACAGAACATCAATAAGTTATCGCAAGAAGTAAGTTCTTGCGATTTTTTTTGCCTTTATTGATACATTACATAACAAATGTATTAAAAATGTATTGTATTATCTAAAAAAGAATGATATACTAATTTTGAAAATTACAGAAGAAAGGATTGATGGCTACGAAAAAGGTAT
>JAQUZN010000155.1 GCA_028691315.1 Candidatus Izemoplasmatales bacterium
CCGGTAGTTGGTTTGTAGACTCCAGTAAGCAAGTTAAAAATAGTTGTTTTTCCAGCACCATTTGGTCTAATTAGTCCTACTAATTCATTTTCTTTAATATTAATTTCAAAAGAATCGACTGCTTTTAAGCCGCCAAACATAATACTTAAGTTCTGAACATCAAGTATTGACATTATATGTCACCTCTTTTGAACCACTGTTTGAATTTTAGTTTTATCGTTTTTGGAAAATTAACAACTTTCATTTTTATGCTAGAATAGGACATGGATATCTCTTTTGTCCCCATTAAGCCTTGCGGTCTGAAAAGCATTGTCAAGATAAGTAATGTTGAGTAGATTAACAATCGATATTTTGCAAAGTCACGAAGAGCCTCTGGCAAAAATGTTAAAACAATCGCCGCAACAATAGAACCAGTTAAACTTCCCATTCCTCCTAAAACTACAATAACAAAGATATCTATAGATTTCACAAAGTTAAAAGCTGTTGGGGCTAAAAAACCGATTTGAAATGCATAGATTGCTCCACCAACGCCACCAAACATTGAAGCCATGACAAATCCAATGATTTTATATTTAGTGATATTGATTCCAACACTTTCGCTTGCAATTTCATCCTCGCGAATAGAAAGCATCGCTCTTCCGTGTCGAGAATTCATAAATAATGCGATAAATCCAACGATAAATACCATCGTAAAATACGCTAATGGAAATGACATTATTCTTGGAATTGATGTTAATCCTTGTGCACCATTGGTAATATCTAGGTTTGTTAGGACAACTTTCACAATTTCTCCAAAACCAAGTGTCATAATTCCTAAATAATCGCCTCTTAGCCTTAAAGCGGGTGTTCCAACAATTAATCCAGCAAGGGCGGCAACTAGCATTGCCACAATTGCAGAAACAAGGAATAATAAAAAGTTATTTGGAATTACATCATTTAATGCAATCGCAGTTAATGCAGCACTGTATGCACCAAGGGCCATGAAACCTGCATGCCCTAAAACAAGCTGACCTAAAAAACCAGTCGCAATGTTTAAACTCGTTGCCATAATAACAGATACTGTAATCATCACTAGAATTGTCGCATAATATCTTGTTAGTATTCCAGTATCAATCAAAGTATTTAATACAACAAAAGTAAGTAAGACAAAAAATATAATCGGAACAGTACGGTCTAGTCTAAATAGTAATTTTTTTAATTTTGAAGGAGAATCTGCTAATTCGTTTGGCGAATTCACTTTTTTTCTCATAATTTACACCTTCTCCTTTGTATTTTTTCCAAGGATTCCTGAAGGCTTAAATAATAAAACAAATATCAAAATTGAAAAGACAATTGCATCAGCCCATCTAGTTGAAATATAACCATTTGTAAATGTTTCAATCGCACCAATAATATACCCACCAAGCATTGCTCCGCCGATATTTCCTATTCCACCTAATACTGCGGCAACGAACGCTTTCAAGCCCGGCATGACGCCTAAAGTTGGGTATACTTGTGAATATGAAATACTATAAAAAACTCCACCTAAGGCACCCAGTGCACTACCAATCGCAAAAGTTAAGGAAACAATACTGTTAACATTAATCCCCATTAACATCGCAGCTTCTTGATCTTGTGAAACAGCACGCATTGCTTTTCCTGGTTTTGTTTTATGAACGAAGAGTGTTAACAAAATCATAAACAAAACAGAAATTCCAATGGTATAAAGAGTCAAAATTGGAACTCCTAATCCAAAAATATTCACTTGTGATTTTGAAATCAGAACTGGCATTACTTTAGGCTCGGGTTTAAAAATCAAAAGTGCAAGATTTTGTAAAAACAAACTCATTCCAATAGCGGTTATTAAAGCAGAAATTCTTGGCGCTTTTCTTAATTTTTTATATGCAACTTTTTCAATTATTACTCCCATTAATGCGGCTAATGCCATTGAGATAATGATAATCAAAATTACTGGCAATTGAAATGGAAAAATACTGGCAAAGATAAACGCAAAATATGCACCGAACATCATAATGTCACCGTGCGCAAAATTTATTAGTCGAATAATTCCATATACCATCGTATATCCAATTGCAACTAATGCATAAATACTACCTGTATTTAATGCATTAATCAATTGTTGAAAAAATAAATCCATGTAAACACCTCTAATATGAATGAATAGGGGAGGTTTCTCCCCTATTCTGAATGATTAATTTTCTCTCTTTTATTCGCCTTGAACCTTTGCAGCTACAACGTGTTGTCCATCAACAACCTGAATAATTGTAATTGCTTTAACTGGATCACCATTCGAATCAAATTTAATTGCTCCTGTTACTGCATCATTGTATTCAAGTGTTGCTAACGCATCAATTACAGCTTGTTTCTCTGTAGTTCCTGCTGCTTCCATAGCGGCCGCCATTACATAAACTGCATCATAAGCTAATGCTGCTAAAGCATTAGGAGCTTCGCCGTATTTCTCAGTATAGTTTGTAACAAATGCTTGAACATTTGCTGCTGGGTCGGTTTTTGCATAATGATTTCCAAAATAGTAGCCTTCTGCTTCTGCAGCATAATCAGCTTCAATTCCATCCCAACCATCTCCACCAACAAAAGCAGTATCACCAAAACCAATTGTGCGGGCTTGAGTAAGAATTGCGCCCACTTCAGCTACATACGCTGGAACAAATACAACGTCATAACCACCGGCTTTTATTTGAGTTAAAGTCGCGTTATAATCGTCAGTTCCTGCTGAAAAAGTATAAGTATCAACAGTAAGCGAGACTGCCTCATAAGTAGCTGCAAATGCTTCAGCTAATCCTTCTGAATAAGCATCATCAACGTTATAGTAGACTGCAGCTTTCGTTGCAAGCAGCGTATCAATTGTGAATTGTGCAATAGTAGAACCCTGATAACTGTCTGTATAACATGCTCTAAAAACGTTTGGAGCATCTAATGTTACCGTTGGATTAGTAGCAGTTGGAGTAAGAACGGGAAGTCCATCATCTACTGCTAATTCTTTGACAGCAAGTGTAACTCCACTAAATGTAGCACCAACTAATGCATCTATTTCATCTTGATCAACAAGACGGTTGTAAGCATTAACACCCTCTACTAGGTCACCTTTACTATCATAAGCTATTACCTCTAAATCTTTTCCCAATACACCACCAGCTGCATTAATTTCATCAGCTGCAAGTTTAGCACCATTTTCAACAGCAATTCCATACATGGAGTAGTCTCCGGTAAGAGGACCAATGACTCCAATTTTAACTGTGGCATCTCCTGTGGAACAAGCAGTTAAGGCTAGTCCAAATGCCATAGTAATAAATAGTAAGGCAAATTTTTTCATAATTTTTATTCTCCCTTGTTTGATATTGGGAGTATATTACTACACTTATCATCGAATAACAATAAGGTATATAGAAAAAAAAACTCATTTATAGCAATGAAAATGTTTTCATAAATTATTTATATACATATGTGAATGAATTTTCACCTCTAGAATCGATGAAAGCCCTTTCTTAGCGGTTTATCAACTTTCCAGATAAACAATAAATATTCTTACATTGATGAATATGCTATCAAATAATTGATTTTTTAAGGGCTTTTCCGATAACAATTATTTTTGACTCTTTTTTATTTCACATTAATAGGCGTGAAAGATTCAGCCGTATATATAAAATCAAGTAACATATGTTCTTGGTTAAAAATACTAACTAACTATGAATGATTACTTTTTAAGTAAAAATAAAAAAAATGCGATTTATACAACATATATCATCGTAGTTTATCGCACTTCTTTTATTTTATTTAGAGGAGGAAACCTAAATATTTTAATAAAAATTATTATTTAAATTGAAACTCAAACTCGGTACAACATTTCCCAGAAACTGTTATTTCTTTATTTTCCCAATTTATCGTACAGTTGGATTCTTCGTTTATAAAATTCAGAGACCCTTGATCTCCGTATAGAAAAGCAGTTAATTTTTTGTACTGAGATATATCATTTCCAACAAAACCAGGAAATTCACGTTTGTCATTCAAGTTCAGTATAATTCCATTGCCATCTTTGACAAAAGCGTTGATTTCATAAAGCGAAGTGTGAACATTGTGTTTAGTTCCACCAACATATGTTTTACCAGTAATGAGGTGAGTCCATCTTCCCTTAGGAAAATATACAGAAGTATCTTGTACTCCTTCTTCAAGAATAGGAACTATAAGGATGTTTCCAAGTAGGTATCCATTATGTTCTTTATATACAAGT
>JAQUZN010000156.1:0-1858 GCA_028691315.1 Candidatus Izemoplasmatales bacterium
AAATTGCATCTTGATTGGAAAGAATAAAATTTAAAACGATATCTCGCGATATCGTTTTTTTTCTTTATCTAGGGAATATCAATAATTCTCATTGTATTGGTTGAACCATGTTTCTGACCCCAACCTGAAGTAATAATTAACGTATCTCCACTTTCAAATCCAAAATCCTTTGCAACTTTTATCGCAATTTCATCATAATGATCGTAATCATTAACTGAATCACTTAAACTTGCAAATACACCCCAGTAATAAGATAACTTCTGGCATGTTGCAATGTTATCTGTAACTGCAATGATCGGTACACTTGGTCTAAATTTACACATCCGCTTGGCAGTACCACCAGTTTCCGTAAATGCAACAATAACTTGAGCATTTGGTAATGAAAGTGCAGTTTGGCTAACAGCAATTCCAATGGCATCATTAATGGTTTTTTGACTAGTTTTAATTGAACGTTGAAGTTTTTCCTCATATGGAATAATATCTTCAATTGCTTTTGCGATTGTATCCATTGTTAATACAGCTTCAACAGGGTATTCTCCTGCAGCAGATTCACCCGACAACATGATTGAATCTGAACCATCGAGAATTGCATTTGCAACATCGCTTGCTTCAGCTCTTGTCGGACGTGGTGAAACCATCATGGATTCAAGCATATGCGTGGCAGTAATAACAGGCTTCCCAAATTCATTTGACTTTTGAATGATTTTCTTTTGATAAATTGGAACAAGCGCGGTAGAGACTTCAACACCTAAGTCGCCTCTAGCAACCATAATGCCATCCACTACTTCCAAAATAGAAACTAAATTGTCAACGCCTTCTTGATTTTCTATTTTGGCGATAATTTCAATTGACTCTTTGCCTTCTTGACGTAAAATCTCTCTTACTTGTAATACATCTTCTTTTCTTCTAACAAAGGATAAAGCAAACATGTCGACATCATTTCTTGCAGCAAACCGAATATCTTTATCATCTTTTTCCGACAAAAACGGCATAGATAACTTTACGTTAGGAACATTTACACCTTTTCTATCTTTAATAATTCCAGAATTTTGAACAATGCATTTCAAGATTGTTTTATTTGTATTTACAACATTTAAACGCATTTTTCCATCATCAATTAACAGATAATCGCCAACCTTGATATCGTCAAATAATTCTGGACATGAAATATGGAATTTTTCAGAAGTTCCAAGTATCTCATCACGGTAAACATCAACAGAATTGCCTTTTTTGAAACTAGCTTGTCTATTTTCAAACAATCCAGTTCTAATTTCAGGTCCTTTTGTATCAGCCATGATTCCAATATAACGATTTTTGGCTGCGGCAACACTTCGAATCATTTGGATTCGATTATAATGTTCTTCTTCTGTTCCATGTGAAAAATTCAATCTTCCAACATTCATTCCTGCATCTACCATTTTCTCAATCATTTGGACAGAGTCAATTGCAGGTCCAATCGTACAAATTATTTTAGTTTTTCTTTTCATAAAGAGAAAGTCCACCTTTCTTTAGTTCACCTATATTATACAACACAATTGTGTATATATTATTAAGAATTTGTAATATCATCGTTTTGTCTAATTCTTCTTGAATCAAATTTTTTACGTTCATTTGTGTCTAAAATTTGCTTTCTAATCCGAATTGAAGTTGGTGTTATTTCCACTAACTCATCATCATTAATATAATCTAGATACCCTTCAAGACTCATTCTTCTTGGGCGTTTTAAAACAATCGTTGAGTCTTTATTTGAAGATCTTGTATTTGTCTGAGATTTTTCTTTGGTTACATTGACTGCTAAATCTTGTTCGCGATTACATTCGCCAACAACCATGCCTTCATAAACCTTCGTTCTTGGCGC
>JAQUZN010000156.1:1958-4243 GCA_028691315.1 Candidatus Izemoplasmatales bacterium
GTGGGTTCTCCAATGGATATTAATGGCAATCTCATATTTGTTCCAGTGTCGCACACAGTCTCACCAACATAAATGTCAGGTAATCCAGATATAGCAACAATGTCACCAGCAAACGCTTCTTCTAATTCGATTCTATCAAGGCCAAAATAACCATATAGTTTTTGAATTCTGAATGGCGTTACTGATCCATCAATACGAATACAATCGACCATTTCGCCGACTTTCATTTTACCTGAATGAATTCTACCAATACCCATTCTTCCCACGTAATCATTATAATCAAGTAAGGATGGTTGGAATTGTAGTGGTTGTTCTGTATCCACATTTGGAGCTGGAACATCTTTTAAAATCATATCTAAAAGCGGAAGAAAATTGTCAAGAGGAGTCATAACAGGATTCGTACTAGATTGGCCATTAATTCCCGAGCCAAACAAATATGGAAATTCAAGTTGATCATCGTCAGCACCAAGTTCAATAAATAGTTCTAATACTTCATCAACGACATCAATTGGACGTGAAGCTTCTCTATCCACTTTATTGATAAAAACTAGTGGTTTCACTTTGGCTTCTAATGCTTTCTTTAGCACAAACCTTGTTTGTGGCATACATCCTTCATATGCGTCAACGACCAAAAGCACACCATCCACCATATTCATGATTCTCTCAACTTCGCCACCAAAATCGGCATGTCCAGGAGTATCTAAAATATTGATTCTAGTGTCTTTATATAAGATTGAAGTGTTCTTCGCAAGAATTGTAATACCTCTTTCTCTTTCGATATCGTTGGTATCCATCGCTCTTTCTTCAATCACTTGATGTTTACGTAATGTCATTGACTGTTTTAACAAACCATCCACAAGTGTTGTTTTGCCATGGTCAACATGCGCAATGATTGCAATATTTCTAATGTTCATAAAATCCTCTTTTCTAAATAAAACGATTCATGTCGCCAGGTAGTGGCGACAAAACAGTAATATAATCTCTTTTTAATGGGTGAAAAAATGTGATACTTGAAGAGTGTAACATCACTCTTGGACAAAGCATTTTTGATCCATATTCTTTATCACCTAGAAGTGGATGCTTTAGATAATTCATATGTACACGTATTTGATGAGTTCTTCCTGTTTCTAAGGTCAACTCAATCAAAGATGTTTTTTCTAATTCCTTGATTACTTGGTAGTGCGTCACTGCTTGTTTTCCGCTTTGTAAAACTAGGAAGTGATTATTTTTATGCCTATCTTTTCCAATTGGCAAGTTGATAATCCCACAGGGTTTGTCAAAATGACCTTCTACCAATGCAATATATTTTCTTGTGATGGTTTCGCTATTCCATAAAACAGAGTAATATGCATGAGATAAAATATTTTTTGCATACATAATAGCACCAGTGGTGTCTTTATCAAGCCTGTGCAAGTGTCTTATTTTAAGATTTAAATTGTGATGTTGATAATAACAAGCAACCTGATTCGCTAAAGTATGTTGATTCGTAAAATCATCACTATAGATAATCGTATTTGATGGTTTATCGACAACGATTACAAAATCATCTTCATATAAGATATTTGCTTCTGTAGTATCGGGCTCATAGTCTAATGTTTGATCTTGGGTAAGGGCGATATCTAATTCGTCATCTGTTTTTAAGCAACTTGAAAATGGCACAAATATGCCATTAACTTTTAGTAGCTGGTCATTTTCAAGTGAAACAATCTTCTTTCTAGATACTTGCATATCTATTAAAAAATCGATAAGTTGAAATTGATTATAATAAGATGGAATTTTTAGCGTAACCCAATCCATAGGCTCTCTCCACTTAAAAAGGGAAAACGAGTAATCCTGTTTTCCCGGAATAACGAATGATTTTCACACAGGTGAATAATTCGCCATAAAATCTGAAAATTTGCAAACCTAATTTCGTTTTAATAAGAGTCCAATACCGATGGCAATCAAAATTGCAGGCATTAAAAAGCCAGATAAATTCCATCCTCTTTCATTAAAAAAGAAGAATATACCTAATATAAGTAAAACTGCATTGCCTACGGTAACTCCTTGTTTACTCATGGAAAAGAGTGCGGGAATAATCAGTAACAATGTCCACCATCCAGTAAAGAAAATTGCAACTGGTAATATATTTAATTTTTGTAATAAGAAAATAATTCCAAAAACCAAAATCATTATTCCTAAGAAATTCCGATTTCTTTGTTCCATGATATCAACTCCTTGTACTATTTTACAAAAAAAACATCGATTTGTCAATTTTAATGGTGAAGTTAAAACAGAAAATGGCA
>JAQUZN010000157.1 GCA_028691315.1 Candidatus Izemoplasmatales bacterium
TAAAATTCTTTCTGTATCTATTAATACACATATTAACAGACAAAAGTGGTAGGCCCTTAGGCTTAACCACTCAAATTACCAGTTCAATTTATTAATTATTTCTTGATAGTTATTATAACATATAAACCTTTCATTTCCAAATATTTTGTTTCATAATATAAAAAAACGGTATTTTTCCTTCATACCGTTTTTTATTTATTCATATTTTATTTTATTGATGTTTGAAGAATATAGTATCTAATATTTTTCTGATTATTAGCACTATAATCATTTTCCCAACAATTAAAAGTTACATGAGTAACATTTACAGTTGTTGTTTCTTCCCCATCAATTGTATCCTTTATTACACTGGTTGTCATATTCTTAGCAAATGTTCCTGCTGGGAAATATAAGTCTAAATAGATAACTCCTGTTGCGCCATCAAAATCGATAACTTTTAGATCACTAACTTCGTCTACGCTACTACCAGTATAAACATCATCAGGAGATTTTATTTCTAAAAGCGTGTCATCATTTCCACTGATATATAATTTTTCTAAACTTGATATATTTAGCGATATTGTGAAGACATCAAAACCATCTGTAGAGTAGCATCCATAAAAAGATATCACATTATTACCACTCGGTAAGGTCCATTCATCACTTTCATTGCTGATATCTCCCGTGATTACCTCATCCTTATTAATGATCTTATTCACTACAGGAACAGAAATTCCAACAATCATCAACAATAGACAAAGCTTCATGACTAAATTTTTCCTCTTGATCAAAGAAAGACTATTGTTCTTACTTCTTTCATCAACAACTTCTTTAAAATAAATCTCTTTTTTTAACTCTTCATCAACTGAAGGGATATTTTTTTGAACATTTCTTAACTTTTCTTCTAAATTCATATCAATTATCCTCCATCATTTTTTTCAGGATTTTTCTTGCTCTCTCCATTTTTTTCTTCACTGCAGATTCCGATTTTTTTAGAGTTTCAGCTATTTCTTTTACCGATAAATTATTGTAATAGTATAAGATTATGACATTCTTATAATCAACAGGTAATTTCATAACTTCAGCAATCAAATCATCCTTTTTTTGAGAATCGGGTATAGTACTAACCATATCATCATCCAATACAACCTTTTTTTTATATGCCTTTCTCGACTGACTAATGTTTTCATTAATAGTAATTCTGATCAGCCAATACTTCTCTTCCAAAGAATTGGCAAAGAAAATATCTTGATTTAGATACTTTAAGAAAACATCTTGAACAATATCCTCAGCATCTTGTTTATTATGGGTATAGCCATAGCTGATATTAAAAATCATTTGGGCATATAAATCATACTTTTTATTGAATTCATCTTCGGTCATTTTATTTGATATCATTGTATTATCCCTCTCATTAATAAAACGCTATAGATTCATCATTGGTGACAAAAAATATTTTTATATAAAAAGACATGCATTTTTCTTATTTGCATGCCAATTTCTTCAAAATGGCGTCCTAGAAGAGATTCGAACTCTCGACCCACAGCTTAGGAGGCTGTTGCTCTATCCAGCTGAGCTACCAGGACACTTGTGAAAATAGTATATCACAATAGCTTTTAAAAATAAAGATAAAATCCAAAAGAAAAAAGCGCTCAAGCGCTTTATACATATGTTTTAAACATTTCTTACCAATCTTAAACTATCAAGAATCCAATCATCAAGAACTCCACACACCACAGCATTTTCAATCAACTCATAAAAGATATAGTCAGTTCCAATTAATTTTACCAGTAATTGTGGGTTAATTTCATGTTCCATAATCTTGTCAAGGATGACATATTTGACATCTTCAGTTAAAAATGGGATTAACTTTCCAAGAATAACATCATCAACTTTCTCAAAATTAGCCTTTTCCAATAAATCATAAACTTTATCATCGCTAATAAATTCGGCTAATTCCAACACATTCGAAATATCAATTCCTTGAAGAGCCAAAATTTCTGCTATTTTATTCATTGATGTTGGCCTTAAATATGGGGCTACATTCATAACTTCTGTTATTTTTATCTCTTCATTAAAATTATTTCTTTCTAAAAGAAGCTTTGATTCCGCTTTTGTAGCACCACTATTGGAAACTAATTCATCAATAGTCATATCAAATATTTGAGCTATTTTTGTAATTGTTTCAATATCAGGGAAAGCATTCCCGCACTCATAATTAGATATTGTTTGTCTAGTAAATCCTAACATCTCAGCAAGATGAGCTTGTGAAATATCCATTTCTTTTCTCTTCCTAGATATTGCAGCACCAAATTTCTTTACATCAAACATTTTATCACCTCTGTGACTTTATTATAACAAATACTTTTCCTCTTTCAAAGCAATGATTCATTGCTTTATCTCATTTGTAAAATAAAAAGAGTCAAATGGCTCTTATTTTCATTAGATAATATATATATTTAAAATGGCGTCCTGGAAAGGATTCGAACCTTCGACCGACGGCTTAGAAGGCCGTTGCTCTATCCAGCTGAGCTACCAGGACAAATTTACCATATATATTATACTTTAAAGCGAATAAAATGTAAAGAGAAAACGGAAAATATTCGTCTATAAAAACAAAAATTATATAAATTAATCTTTTACATCTTCTCTTTATATTTACATTACTGAGTTATTTGTTCTTATTTAATAATATGAATTTTATTTATATCATATTGATCTCTTGCTTCTGGAGTTTCTAAAGGGTATCCAATAAAAGCAATTCCTAAAGGAATGATATTATCATCAACAGATAATATTTTTTTTACTCGCTCAACCGGCCGTTTTTGAGGTAAAACTCCCACCCAACATGCACCAAGATTCAAAGATGTTACTCCTAAAAGGATATTCTCCATAGCAGCTGAGCAATCTTGGATCCAGAAATCTTGCATTTGCATTGGTAAAGCCTTCTTCATATTGCCACAAACAACAATTGCTAGAGGAGCGTTCATGTTAGAATATCTAGTTGATTGACGCAATTTCTCAAGTATTTCTTCGTTAGTAACAACATAGAATTCCCATGGACGTCTATTACAAGCGCTCGGTCCAGCCATTGCATAATGAAGAAGTTGATTGATATTTTCTTCTCTTATCTTTTCAGGACTGAAACTACGCACACTTCTTCTCTTTAACATTGCTTCTTTTAATTCCATATCACACCTCTTTTTTTTGATATATACACACTTCACTTGAAGCATATGTGTAATTCTTACGAATTTCTAGAATATTTGTTTCAATTGGATGATAATTTTTCCTCACGTATTGGCAAACAATAATTGCTTTTTCTTCAAGCATATCATTAGTAACTATAAAATCGATTATTTCTTCAATAATATTCAACTTATATGGAGGATCAAGAAAAATGATATCAAACTTTCTCTTTTCATTCTTAAAGATGTTAAGAGCCACTTTATAATCAAAATTATAAAGTGTTGTCTCACTCTCTTCATTCAAACTACTAATATTTTCTTTAATTACTCGCATCGCTTCTCTATTTGCTTCAACAATCCAGGCATGGCTGGCACCTCTACTCAAAGATTCCAGGCTTAAAGCCCCACTACCACCAAAGAGATCTAATACTTTATCTTTTTCAAAATACGGACCAATCGTATTAAAAATTGATTCCTTCATTCTGTCCATCATTGGCCTTGTGTTCATACCTTCTAATGTCAACAATCTACGACTTTTATTTTTACCAGCTATTATACGCAAAAAAATCACTCCAAACTTTTTTAGATTTGATAAAAAGAGAGTCACTAAAGCAATTTAAAATCGCCAGTAACTCTAAATTTTACTAAATAAAATATGAATCGTCATCCTCATCATCAGATAAAACTTTTTCAATATAATAAAAATCACCTTTTTTATCGTATTGAACAGTATATTCTTGGTCGACTATTGTAAAATTCGGATAGTTTAATCCTTTTTCTTCGCAAGTCCTCTGATGCATAATAATAATATTTCCTATATGTGTTGGTCCACCTAAATCAATAGGTTTTAAATAAGTAATTATCCAACTAACTTCATTATTTTCCATGTAATCTGCTTTTTTAATCTTTTTTCCACTAAAATCATAGGCATATTCAACATTACCCATTTCTGCTTCCCATAATTTTAATGCATCTTTTTTATCAAACATATAACACCTCACGAATTATCTATTTTTTTGTCTTCGAGCTTTCCTTTTTGGAGCATAAATAGTTAAGTGATTGTGAAGAT
>JAQUZN010000158.1 GCA_028691315.1 Candidatus Izemoplasmatales bacterium
TTATCCGTCGAAGCATTGAAAGAGTATGAAGGGACATTTAAGTAATTACAAATAGCCAGAGCAATAGTCGTCTTACCAATTCCTGGACTACCATATAAAATAATCGATGGTAAATTGTTATTCTTTAACATTCTGGTGATAACACCATTTTTACCAACTAAATGATCCTGGCCAACGATTTCTTCTAAACTTACTGGACGCAATTTATATGCCAATGGTTCCATAATTTCACCTTCATTACCACTTTATTTTACCATAAGTGCCATTTTTAGTCCAGCAATTATCGCAGGCAAATATATATTTTCCTAAGCCTAATCGGTTATTTATTGTGTTTTTCTATTTAATATATTATAATATTTATATAAAGGTGAAACTAATGACTAAAACAGTATTGATAAATACCCTTATTAATTATGCCAGTAAAAATTTGATACTCGATAACCGCGATAAAAGATATCTCTTTAACTTCCTGCTTCATAAGTTCAATATTGATAGCCCTGAGACAGATGAATATGAAGAATGTCAGATCGACGAGTTAATCAAATACATCAAGGAAACAGGTGTTATTGAGGGACTGTGCCATGATATTGATTCTGAACGCTTTGTAACCGAGATAATGGGAATATTGACCCCTCTTCCTAGTAAAATCGAGGATGTTTTTTGGGATTATTATTCAAAGGATCAGGAGATGGCATGTAAATTTTTATACGATCTCCAGGTAAAAAATAATTACATAAAAGCGACGCAAATTGCTCTAAATAAGCACTGGAAAACAGAATTTCCCAATAATTTTTTGGAGATTACTATTAATTTATCCAAACCTGAAAAGGATAACAAGGTTACCGCAAGACTAATTGACACGGTCTCTAATACCTATCCTAAATGTCTATTGTGTAAAGAGAATTTGGGATATGCTGGAAGAAAGGATGCTCCAGCACGCCAAAACCTGCGCACAATAGGGTTTAAACTGGAGGATGAAAATTGGTTTATGCAATTCTCTCCATACCAATATTATGAGGAACATGTCATCATCATCAACGAAAAACATCTCAATATGAAAATAGATCAATCGACCTTTAGAAAACTCATCGCTTTTGTTGATCTGTTTCCCAATTATTTTATCGGTAGTAATACAGAACTCCCAATAGTTGGAGGATCTATTTTAAATCACGAACACTATCAAGGTGGTAAGCATTTAATGCCGATTTTCTTTGCCCCTCTAAAATTTCATTTCGCTAACAAGCAATATCCGGACTGCCAAATAGAGTATTTGAATTGGTATAACTCCTGTATAGTCTTAAAGTCACAGAATAGGGAAAATCTGATATCTCTTGCCACTAATATTTTAGATGAGTGGAAAAAATATGATGATGAAGAAGTCGATATCATAGCTAAAACCATCGCTCAGCATAATACGATTACTCCAATTGTCAGAAAAATAGATAAGGAGTATACGATTTATTTAATCTTAAGAAATAACAGGACGAATGAAAGATATGAGGATGGAATTTTTCATTCTCATAAGGAATATCACAATATAAAAAAAGAAGCAATTGGCTTAATTGAGGCGATGGGATTATTTATTCTCCCTGGTAGATTAGATCGCCAATTTAAAATTATCAAGGATATTCTTCAAGGAAAGATCAGCCTTAGCGATGCCTTGATAGAAACTCCTGATTTGATGGTCCATAAGGAGATGATAGCTGATGCTATTATCAATAACGGTGAAAGAAACAGCGATGATAAGGCTGATCTGATTATCAGAAATTACATCGATAAAACCTGTGTTAAAATTCTTGAATGCACCGCTGTATTTAAAAATAACGCTCTTGGTGATGAGCATTTATTAAAGTTTATCAAGAGACTTGATTTATAGAAGGGATGGAAAATATGGCAATTTTAGTTACTGGAGGAGCTGGATATATCGGCAGTCATACCGTAGTAACCCTGATTGAAAAAGGTTATGATGTTGTTATCCTTGATGATTTATCAAATAGTAAGATTGAAGTGATTTCGAGGATAACTCAAATTACTGGGATTAAACCCAAGTTCTATCAGGTAAATCTACTAGATAAAGAAAGGCTTCACGAAGTCTTTACCATGGAAAAAATAGACGCCGTGATTCATTTTGCTGGTTTTAAAGCTGTTGGTGAATCGGTATTGGAACCTCTAAAATATTTTGAAAATAATCTCGGCTCAACAATAAATCTTCTCAATGTAATGAAGGAATTTGGCGTCAAACGGTTTATTTTCAGTTCCAGTGCTACAGTTTATGGTAAACCTGATATTGTTCCAATAAAAGAAGATTCTAGAGTCGGAGATGTCAGCAATCCCTATGGAAGGACTAAATATTTCATTGAGGAAATACTTAAGGATTATCAAAAAGCTAATCCAGATTTTAGTGTTTGCTTATTACGCTATTTTAATCCCATCGGCGCTCACAAATCGGGCCTGCTAGGAGAAGAGCCAAAGGGCATTCCCAATAATTTATTGCCTTATATAAATCAAGTTGCTATCGGTAAATTGGACTACCTAAGAGTCTTTGGAAATGACTATCAGACTCCTGATGGTACTGGAGTCAGAGATTATATTCATGTTCTCGATTTGGCTATGGGACATGTTTATGCCCTGAAGAAATTGTTAGGGAATCCGGGAATTCTCATCTATAATCTCGGTACTGGTCATGGTTATAGTGTTTTAGACATCATAAAGACTTTTGAAAGGGTTAATAATGTTAATATCCCTTATCGGATTGTTGAAAGAAGACCAGGAGATATCGATGAGTGCTTTGCTGATTGTACTAAAGCCCAAAAAGAATTAGGGTTTAAGGCTAAATATAATCTTGCTGATATGTGCCGTGATAGCTGGAATTTTCAAAAAAATAATCCCCATGGCATAGGAAAATAATATGAATCAGAATAGTGAATATATATTTCGTCTAGAAAGATTAAAAAAGAAATTTATGATTTCTTTTGAAGATGTTGCTGAATTATTTTTTTCTTCACCGGGAAGAATTGAACTTTTAGGAAATCACACTGATCACAACAACGGAAAAGTATTGGTTACAGCTATAAATCTGACGATGATGGCCGCTGTAAAAAGAAATAAGACAAATTATATCAGGGCATCTTTTGATGATGATGATTTTATTGTTATTGATCTGAGCGATTTATCTTTTCGAAGGGAAGAGTTAGGTCAAAGCATCGCCATAATCAGAGGTGTGGCTGCTGGATTTGTTGAAAGGGGATACATAATTGGTGGCTTTGATGTTAAAATAGACAGCCTTATTCCCCGTGGTTCTGGAGTATCTTCAAGTGCTGCCTTTGAACTAATTTTCTGTGAAATAATGAATGAATTGTTCAATAATAAAGAAATACCTTTATTGACAAAAGCAGAAATTGCTCAGAGATCTGAAATCGATTATTTTGGAAAGCCTTGCGGGTTACTAGACCAAATGGGAATTGCCTATGGAGGAATTAATCATATCGATTTTCTATCACCAAATGCGCCAGTTGTAACCCCAGTAGATTATCAATTTAAAGACTACCACCTGGTATTGGTCAATACCCTTGGAGATCACACCAATCTGACAAATTATTATGCTGAAATAAAAGATGATATGTTTAAGATTTCTGAATTCTTTGGCGTAACTGAACTACGTAAGGTAAATGAAAATGAATTTTATCGTAATATATCATCACTGTTTAATAATTATGGTGGTAGAGCAATTTTACGCTGTATTCATTTCTTTGAAGAGAATAAAAGAGTGGATAAAGCTTTTAATGCTCTTAAAAACGATGATATCAATACTTTCTTAGATCAGGTTAATAAATCAGGACAAAGCTCCTATGACCTACTTCAAAATTGCTATTATCCTGGTGACTCACTTCAAGGAATTGCTCTAGGGATTAATCTCTCACAAAAGATATTAAAACATGGGGCTGTAAGGGTTCATGGAGGAGGATTTGCTGGAACAATTCTAGCAATAGTGCATCAAAATGATCTTGCAGATTACATCAGTAAAATGAGTATTATCTACGGACAAAAAAATATTTACACCGTAATTCCCAGTAAAATAGGAACATCATTAATCGACTAGCTTTTTAGCTAGTTTCTTGTTTTAGAAACAAAAAAAACTTAACAAAAAAAATAAACTATGATATAATGTTTCTATTCGTGAAAGAGGTGTTACTATGAATTATAAAGATTATATTGCAAGTGTAAAAGATTTTCCT
>JAQUZN010000159.1 GCA_028691315.1 Candidatus Izemoplasmatales bacterium
CTATAACTAGTGCACTATGATAATTGTTGGTCGATAACATCTGACTTGCAATATTTAAGGCGTATATAAAACCTGTACATGCCGCATTTATATCAAACGCGGTAATTGATTGATTGTTTAGTCCTAATTTTGCTTGAACAAAATTCGCAACACTTGGTGATTTATAATCAGGAGTAAATGTTGCAACGATGATTAAATCAATTATTGAAGTATCATAGTTACTTGATTCAATGGCATTAAGTGCAGCTTTTGTTGCTAAATCAGAAGTATCTTCGTCTTGACAAGCTATTCGCCTTTCTTTAATTCCGGTTCTAGATGTAATCCACTCATCGTTAGTGTCAACAATTGATTCTAAATCATGATTAGTAAGAATTCTTTCTGGGGTATAATGCCCCGATGCTACTAATTTGATTTGATTATGTTTTATGTCCATATTCACATTCCTTCTCGTATTCCTAATTAACCACTAAAATGTCCAAATTTGCGGTATTTTTCATATCTTTCTTCTAGCAATTGTGAAATTGGGATTTCAAGTAGTTTCTTGAATTCAGTATACAAATCATCCCCAAAACAAGAGAATATTTCTTTGTGAGATGTATGTAGCCCAAGTTCGGGTTCCCGAATAATTTTATCAATCATTCCAAACTGAAAAAGATCTTTAGATGTTAATTTCATATTTTGCGCTGCCTCTTTGGCAAGGCTTGAGTCTTTATATAGAATTGATGCAAATCCTTCAGGAGATAATATAGAATATGTTGCATTTTCAAACATCCACACACGATCTGCAATTCCAATGGCAAGTGCTCCACCACTTCCACCCTCACTTAAAATAACACTGATAGATGGAGTCTTTAATTGAAAATAGGCTTGAATTGATTTTGCAATCATCGTCGCTTGGCCACGTTCTTCGGCTCCAATTCCAGGATATGCTCCAGTAGTATCGATAATAAATAAGACAGGGCGTGAAAACTTCTCAGCTTGTTTTGCTAAACGTAGTGCTTTTCTGTATCCTTCTGGATGTGGCATCCCAAAATTTCGTTTAATTTTTTCTTCGGTTGTTTTTCCCTTTTCTTGGGCAATAATGGTTATTGGCAATCCGTGTATAGAAGCAATTCCAGTAATGAAAGCTGAATCGTCTCCAAACGTTTGATCCCCATGTAATTCAATAAAATCCGGAAAAATCGTTTGGATTAATGTTGTAGAAGTTGGACGTTTTGGATGTCTTGCAAGTGTAACTACTTCCCAAGCAGTTTTATCTTTTTCCATATCAAAATTTCCTTAGATGAAAATCTAAAAACTTAGAAATTACTGGTCTTAATTCTTCTCTTTCAACAACTAAATCAACCATGCCTTTTTCTAATTGAAACTCAGCAGTTTGAAATCCCAAGGGGAGTTCCTGACTAATGGTTTGTTTGATAACTCTTTGCCCTGCAAAACCAATTAATGCCCCTTTTTCAGCAAGAGTAATATCGCCTAAGGACGCAAAACTTGCTGCTACCCCACCTGTAGTAGGATGTGTTAAAACACTAATATATAATAGTGATGCATCTGAGTGTTTTTGAAGTGCTGCACTTGTTTTAGCCATTTGCATTAACGAAAAAATGCCCTCTTGCATTCTGGCACCACCAGATGCGCTAAAAATAATCAAAGGAAGTTTGAATTTTGTTGAATGCTCAATTAATCTTGTTACTTTTTCGCCAACGACACTTCCCATGCTTCCCATCATAAAGTAACTATTCAAGGAGCCAATCGCAACTTTATGATTGTTTAATTTAGCAACCCCTGATACAAATGCTTCTACCTCTTCAGAAGAATTTTGGTAAGCATCTATCTTTTCTAAATATCCCTCAAAACCTAAAGGATTCTTGGTCATTAAATACGTGTCAAGTTCCTGGAATGATCCTGAATCAACAATCAATTCGAGTCTATCTCTAGCACTTAAAGTAAAGTAACTTTTACAATGGGGACATATATAATGGTTTTCTAGCAAATCTGTACGATATACAAGTTCGTTACAACTATTACACTTAACAAATAAATGTTCAGGAATATTAATTTTCACAGAGATATCATTTTTCTTTCGATAAGTATCCTTAAAGTTTTCAACTTTCATTTTATGAATATCAAAAAAATTATCCATTAAGTGCCTCCTCTACTACTTTTTTTATAAAGCCTGTATCGTATATTCCTTTTACAAATTCGGGGTTATGCATTAACACATACAAGAAGTCGATATTAGTAATAATTCCATCGATAATAAATTGTTCAAGCGCTACTCGCATTTTTCTTATTGCTTCTTTTCTTGACGGTGCGTGTACGATTAATTTTGCAAGCATTGAGTCGTAATATGATGGAACAACATAAGATGCGTAAATATGCGTATCAATTCGAACTCCATTTCCCCCTGGAAATACAATGTTTTTAATTAATCCAGGACACGGTCTAAAATTATTTAGTGGATCTTCAGCGTTTATTCTGCATTCAATTGTATGCCCAGAAATAATGACATCTTTTTGTTTAATTGTTAATGGATTGTTGTATGCAATTTTAATTTGTTCTTTGACTAAATCAAAGCCAGTTGCAAGTTCAGTTACGGGATGCTCTACTTGAATACGAGTATTCATTTCGATAAAGAAGAATTTTCCGTCTTTATCAACGATAAACTCAACTGTTCCAGCATTTTCATAGCCTACACCCTTTGCAAGATGTACTGCAGCTTGACCCATCATACGCCTAAGTATAGGTGTCATTACCGGAGAAGGAGACTCCTCAATAACTTTTTGGTTTCGCCTTTGCATCGAACAATCTCGTTCACCTAAATGAATAACATTTCCAAAATGGTCAGCCAATATTTGAATTTCAATATGTCGTGCATTTTCAACGAATTTTTCTAAATAGACCTCTGAATCGCCAAAATTGGCTTTGGCTTCCATTTGAGTTTGATAGAATAATTTAATGAAATCATTTTCATTTTTGACGATGCTCATACCTTTTCCACCGCCACCATTGATTGCTTTGATTAAGATTGGATACCCAATTTTCTTTGCTAGTTCAAATCCCTCTTCCGCGGATAGAACTGGCCCATCAGAACCTTCTACAATTGGAATATGATATTGTTTAGCGATTTTTTTTGCCATGGATTTGTTTCCAAGTTTTGCAATAACATCACTTTTAGGTCCAATAAACTTAATATTACATTCTTCAACAATCTGAACGAATTTCTCATTTTCAGATAAAAACCCATATCCTGGATGGATAGCATTACACCCAGTAGATATTGCCGCACTTAAAATACGGTTCATATTAAGATATGAATCTTCACTTTTTTCTTTTCCTATGCATATTGATTCATCCGCAAATTTCACTTGTAAGCTGTCTTTATCCGCAGTGGAATACACAGCAACCGTTTTAATTCCCAATTCTTTACAAGCTCTTATCACTCGCAATGCAATTTCACCACGGTTGGCAATCAAAACTTTATTTTGCATCTCTAATACTTACCAAAATTTGGTCAAATCCAATCGCATCGCCATTTTTTGCGTTTATTGATAATATTTTACCCGCTATTGGGGCAGTAATTTCATTCATAATTTTCATTGCTTCGATAATACAAAGTGTATCACCTTTCTTAACAATGTCTCCCGCGCGGATGAAAGCGGACGCTTCTGGACTAGCAGATGCATAGAAAGTACCAACAAGAGGTGATTTCACAAGATAACCAGACTCTTCTTCAGTTTTTACAGTAGATGAAGGCAATTCTGTTTTATGAACTTGAGTAGGTTCATTTGCTTTGAATACCCCTGTGCATTCCTTTGACATCTTCACTTTAATGTCGTCTATCTCTAACTCTAAAGATGTTAGTTTTGAAGCTTCAAAATCTTTAATGATTTGAAGTACGTCTTGATATTTCATCTATAGTCCTCCTCAAAAAATCAAATTTAATTAAAAAAAAGGGGACGAATACATCGTCCATTATTTAGATGCGATTAAAGATTATTTTCTAGAAAATTCATAATATCGCCAACTGTTTTTAAGTTAGATGCGACATCTTCAGGAATTGAGACTTCGAATTTATCTTCAATACTCATTATTAGTTCTACTGCATCTAGAGAGTCAGCCCCAAGATCATCTTGAAGATGAGTTGCTCTTGTAATTGTTGCTCTTGAAACACTTAATTCGCTAGCGACTAAATCAGCTAATTGTTCAAACATTTTTGATTTCCTCCA
>JAQUZN010000160.1 GCA_028691315.1 Candidatus Izemoplasmatales bacterium
AATTAAACAGCAATGATTGTGTCTATGTCTTAAACGGTGAAGCTTATGTGTTTGATAATGAAAATTTAAAACAAAGTAATAAAACTTTAACTAAATATGATGCTTACGGAAACCCAACCACTATTACAAACGAAAAAGCTTATAAATTCTATTTTTCAAGACTAGCTTTTGATAAAAAATTAGGCATTTGTGTCTTTAATGGAACTAAGATTACTCACAAACTTAACACTCAAACAAAACAATTTGATGAATTACCAACACCTGAATTTGTTGGTACTTTAGAACAAAGAACTATTCATAATTTAGAGGCAGCTTACAATGCTAGATGGTCAAATGATCAAGGCACTAACCCTCTAGGCTTAGATTATCAAGACATTTTAGAATACAAAAATACTGGTAGTGATACTAATTGTAAATCTTTTAAATTGATCAAAGTAAGTGACAACTTAGGTTTCATTTGTTTAACCGGTGGACAATGTGGGTTACAAGAGGAAGGTAATTTAAAAAGTCTTAAACTATTTATTCCAAGAGTTAACGAAATTGATCCAGCCATCTCTCAAAAATGGGTTGAACGTGGATTAGATTTTTTTGCCATAAATGAAATGTCAGAACCCGTTTTTAGCAGTAAAAATGAAAATTGGTTATGTACTTATGATGTACGTGACTATGGTGGAGTTATTTGGTTTCATGAAGATATTAGATCGTTTATTAGAAGTCCTCTTGGATTTTTGACTCCTATTGAAGAAGAGTCTAGTGGTTTATGGTTTAGAAATCATAACACAGGAGGTTTTACTGCTACTATTGATGGTGTATTTTATTCTGATGAAGAGATATATAAACAAGGGATATATAAAAAAACCGTTGCTAAATATTTTCCACCCGATTGGGAAAATAAATGGAATGGTTATAAACCTTTAAAAGAGGTTTTTCCAAACTGGGATTGGCGAACCATGGGTAAATATTAAAGTATTGTTTAATCTTTGGGAATAGTTTATATTTTCTGTATAAATGGTAGACAATTCAAATGAAAGAAAATATCCAAGATTAGCTTTGCCTGTAGGGAAGATTAAGATACCTAAATTTTTATATGTTTCTTTAATCATTTTAGCAATTTTAGTTTTTTTAGTTAGTGGATTGTATTTTTATCTGGAAAAATCGAAAGAAAATTCAAAAGTCTCTTTAATTAATAAAACAGGTGGAAAAAGTTCATTTGATTATGTTGAAGCAATTCCTTCTGGATCATTAAAACCAAAAGTATTAAATTCGGCAACAGGATCATCAAATTTAGAAATAGCCAAGAAAGTGTTAAATTGGATTGATTCTAAAAAAAATAGCGATGGTGTTTATAGTATTGGATGCGAATGTGTTAACCAAACTTGTGAAAAATGTAGTGATGAAATTTATATTCCCAGGAATATTCCATTCGCTTTATGGGGACAGTTTAAGTACGCTGAAAAAAACGATGATTATAAAGATTTAATTGCCGAAATTGATTTATTTCAAAAAAATTTAAAGGATCATTCTTTACAATATGGTGGTTGGAACTGTAAATTACTTTACGAAATATGGCAAAGCAGTAAATTATCACAAAATGTAAAAGATCAAATTAAAAATATTTGTGTTAGAAGTGAGTATGAATTTGAAGATGGGTTAACAATGCCAAATGATATTGATGTAGTAATATTAAGTAAAATTAATGATTTATCAAACAATTTGTCTTTTGTTAAAAATGATGAAGAAAATAACTCAGAAAATTTATATAAATATTCTGAGTTAGCATCAGAAATGGTAACAAGAGTTTTGTGGAAACCATTGTCTATTACCTATACTTTTGATAATTTTTCTGAAACAGAATTAGCCAAAATGTATTTTAATAAGGCATTAATAAGTTTTTCTTTGAAAGAAAAGTCTGAAATTAAAGATAATGCTATTTTAGGTATAGCAGCTATTGATTTATACAAGTTAACAAAAGACGAATCATATTTAAATTTTTCTAAATATCTTTTGAATTTAAAATCAGAGTTAGGTCAAGATGTTCCATATAGTTTGATTTATCAGGCTTTATTGGCTAATGATTTGGCAATAGTGACCCAAGATCAGTCATTTAAGTTGATTGGTGAAGAAACTATTTTAAATATTGTTAAAAACAATGATGAAAGTTTTTATCAAATAGGTGCATTTAAAGCACCAAGTGATGCTTATTACTTGAAAGAGAATAGTTTAATTGTTGGTTTGTTGTCAGATACATGAGAAATAAAATAATTTTATGTTTTATACTTAGTTTATTTTTTCTATTTGGTAATAATACCAATGTTTATGGGTGGACGTGTTGTAAATCTGCTTCGGATATAAGTAGTACTTGTCCGGGTGGTGGTGGGTCTTGTACTATCACTAATCATTCATGTTGCGATAGTAATACTGCTACTTATTGTAATAGTGTAAGTCAATGTAGTGTTTCAACTCCAGTTTGCCCAAGTGGTTACAGTACATCTTGTTCTTCGGGTAATTGTTCTTCATGTACTGTAACGTGTACTGGATGTAGTAATTCAGTAACTTGTTATAAAGATAATCCAACAACGACTGCTTGCAATACAACTTGTCCAAGTAATAAATATCATAAAACAGAATGTCCAAACGGCTGGACAGAGTCTGGTTGTAGTGCTATCAGTCAACCATCTGGTTGTACTGATACTTATACTTGTTGTGATTGTATACCTCCTGCTATTGCTTGTCGTAGTGCTAGTGATTGTGGTTCTGATAGTTGTTTAAGATATACATGCAATAATGCAGGTACAACTTCAGCATATTGTAGTAGTGTTGATAATGGTACATGTAATGAAGAAGTAAGTGATTCATGTACATTTGTATCCGATCCTTGTTATGTCAAAATTAATGGAGAATGTTATCCTCAAGAAACTACAGTAAATTTTATTGGTGGTTCAATTCAGCCGTACAATTGTAGTTGTAAAAAAGCTTATCAGAAGGATTGGGGTTGTTGGCCAGATTATCCATATGCTTGCTATTCTCCACAGGGTGTTAAAAGTTGCTATGATACTGAAGTTTGTAGTTATTGTGGAGGTACAGCAACATGTCAATTCCCTACCTGTACCGATGGTTGTGTTAGTGATGGAGTCCATCCTTGGCAGTTAACATTAAATTGCGGTAGGGACGATTGTGATGATGCTAATTATTGGGCTACAAATGCATATTATATTTTTTGTCGATCTGACTATGGTGATTATATGTGTTTAAATCAAGTTGACGGCAAAGGTTATTGTTATGAAGATGAGATGTGTAATTATTGTAATGGTCCTTGTGTTACGGATGCTTGTCCTACGGAATGTCATACTGGGACTTTAGTTAGAAATGGTGCTGATGTTAATGGTTTTTGTAGTCAAAGATGGTGTAATCCTACGAGTCCGGTCAATGGAGTCTGTGGTGGCTCTAATGGTGGTACTTTTCTAACAGCTCCAACAGTGAATCTTTGTAGTGCTGGAACACCTTCATTAGTAACAACAAGTGGGTATACTTATTCTTGGACTTGTAGCGGAAACTGCACCGGCGCAGCTGCTAACTGTACTGCTTTTGCTAACTCCCCTCCAACCTTTCAAGGTCTAGTTATTAAAAATAAAACAAACATTAAAGTTTCTGCTGAATCTGGAAATAAAAATCAAATTTGCGATACAGCTTTTAATGGTGAACGTTTAGTAACATTTGAAGTAAGTGTTGGTGATAGAGATGGTATCACCGATATTGCGAATGGAGGAAATGTTACTTTAACTTGGAATGGAATTGGAATAACAAGAATAAGTGCTATTGGTGCAACCACTATCTTTGGTTGGAGTGGAAACAATATTATCCCTGATACTTTTAATAGCAGTTCGACTTATTCTTTATCTGTAACTATTACTGACAAACAAAACCAAAGCGTTGCTAACGCCACCAGATATTTCAAATTCTGGGATTGTAAAGTCCCAATAAGCGGTACTTTTTATGATGGTACTGATGGATCAAATTGTGGTACAGGTGAAGGGTTTGTCACTCCAGCTGATTCAACTGTTCTCAATCTCAAGTCTTTAGTTTTTACTGGAGGTGGAATCGGTGTAAACATGGAAACAATTAATTCTCCTAATTACAGTAGTGGTACTAATTATTTAACTTGGGGAG
>JAQUZN010000161.1 GCA_028691315.1 Candidatus Izemoplasmatales bacterium
AGATTTGCTACACCACTTCCTTCACCCCTAGTATCACTACTAATGGCTTGTGGTTCACTACGCTTGGCGGTAAATACCCGCGACTGGACTTTCACCAGTTAGATAGATGCCATGCCTGGCACACCAACAAAAAAAGGAGATTTTCTCCTTTTTGTTAATTTTAGATGGTGCCCGAGGCCGGACTCGAACCGGCACGGTATCGCTACCGGTGGATTTTGAGTCCACTGCGTCTACCAGTTTCACCACTCGGGCAACTGTTACTATTATATATTAATCATTCATAAAATTCAATATAAAAATTCAGGCAAATCATATTTTTTAAAACCCGCTTCATAAAGCCAGTTCTTCAAATAAACATTCACCTGAATCATCATACTTTTTATGCTTCTTTCTTATCTGTATCTTTCGGTAAAATTTGATTTAAAACAACACCAACGATTGCAGCCAATGCTGTTCCAGATAAAGTCGCACTACCTCCTAATGGAAAAACAGCTCCACCTAACCCTATTACCAACATTGCACTTGCTACGATCAAATTTCGTTGTTTTGAAAAATCAACTTTACTATCTACTAAAATACGTAATCCATTACTAGCAATTACTCCATACAGAAGAATACTCATTCCTCCCAAAACACATGTTGGGATTGAACTGATTAATGCCGCTACTTTTCCACAAAATGAAAGTACAATTGCAATGGTTGCCGCTCCACAAGTGACATAGACAGAACCTATTTTTGTTAAACCAATCACTCCTGTGTTTTCTCCATAGGTAGTATTAGCTGGTCCTCCCAAAAAAGCCGATACAGCTGTAGCTACTCCGTCCCCAATCAATGTTTTATCCAACCCAGGATCTTTCAAGAAATTTTTTCCGCAAATCTTACCTAAAACTGTATGATCCCCAATATGTTCAGAAATTGTCACAATGGCAACCGGTAGAATTGCAAGCGTTTCTGGGCCAAAGTAAAATTTATAGCTTCTGAATCCCGGAACTTCAAAGGGAAAGGCAAAGTGAGGGATGGAAAACCAATCTGCAGTCGCAATTCCATCAAAGTCAACCAATCCAAATATAATTGATAAAATATACCCACAAATTATCGCAATTAAGAAAGGTACAATTTTTAAAAATCCTTTTGCATGCGTAGAGATAAGAGCAGCAATAATAAACGTTGAAAACGCAACTATCATCGGTTCAACAGCACCACCATCAATAAAGCCTGCATTTGTTACAGCACTTCCAGCTAAACCTAGCCCGATTACCGCAATCATTGGCCCTATTACAATTGGTGGTAATAATTTATCAATCCAATCTTTACCAATAAATTTTATAACAATTGCAACAATCACATAAATTAATCCCACTAACATTAGACCTGTTTGAGAAGCAGAGATGTCTCCACCCATAGATTCAACAGCCAAAATAACTGCAGTGATGTAAGCGAAAGATGACCCTAAATAAACAGGTACTTTTCCTTTCGTACAAAGAGTATAAATTAGCGTTCCAATTCCAGAAGCAAACAAAGCAACAGAAACGGGAAATCCAGTTAAAATTGGAACAAGTATCGTTGCCCCAAACATTGCAAAGACATGTTGAAAACTCAGTAATACCCACTGCGTAGGTTTTGGTTTTTCATTCACATCAAGAATCAGTGAATTTTTTTCATTCATATATAAATATTCTCCTTTTAAAATTACCATGTAATATAATATCATAACAGCAGTAAATAAAAAAGGACTAATCACACTTCAATCATGTTTTCATCCTTATTATTTACTATGTTCTCTTTTTAAAGAAATACGGCGTTGGATCAATATCTTCAACTTCTTCAACATCAACCGGTGAAGTATTAAATACTACTTCCTTTTTAATTTCCGCTTTTAAATTGTCATTTGAAAATTTAAACTCCTTTGGTGTTTCCTCTTTTTCTTTATCTCCAAAACCAGTAGCTATTACTGTAACAATAATTTTATCTCCTAATTCAGGATTAATAGCGATACCAAAAATGGTATCAATATCCCCACCAGCAGCTTCCTTTATGTATTGAGTAGCATCATCAGCGTCGTACAAGCTAACTGTTTCTCCACCAGTTATATTAATGATTGCTTTTCTTGCGCCAGTTATCTGTGCTTCTAATAAAGGCGATTGAATTGCTTTTTCAGCTGCAACTCTAGCTTTATCTTCACCATCAGCCATACCTACACCAATTAAAGCTTTTCCTTCATCAGACATAATCGTCTTAACATCTGCAAAATCCAAGTTAATTAAAGCAGGGGCAGCAATCAAATCAGTAATAGTCTGTACGCCTTGACGAAGTACATTATCTGCCGCTTCAAAAGCTTCCACTAAAGGTTTTCTACCAATCACCTCTAACAAATTATTATTTGACACTATAATCAAAGAATCTGTATACTCTTTTAAATCTGCTAGTCCTTGTTCTGCCTGTCTTGTTCTTGTATTCCCTTCAAAACTAAAAGGTTTTGTTACAATCCCAACCGTCAGTGCTCCTTCTTCTTTTGCTATTTTAGCAAACATTGGAGCAGCACCAGTTCCTGTTCCACCACCAAGTCCAGCTGTTACAAAAACCATATCACTACCTTTAATTGCTTCGCGAATTTCACTTTCTGTTTCCATGGCTGCTTTTCTACCAATTTCTGGATCGGCACCAGCACCTTGACCTTTTGTTACTGACATTCCTAAGACGATTTGATTTTTAACTGGTGATGTCTGCAAAACTTGCAAATCAGTATTTGCCACAAAAAATTCAACTCCTTGAATTCCTTCATCAACCATTCTATTAACAGCGTTACAACCACCGCCCCCAACTCCAAAGACTTTGATTGTTACAACTTTTTTGAAATCTTCTACACCCATTGTTTTTCCTCACTTTCAAACTTATTTGACCTGTAAAATATTTTTTAATTTTTTGGTGAAACCAGTTTCATCTTCTCTTTTAACTTCACGTGCAATTAAATTATTATATTCAATACTAACTTCTTTAATATTTTTAATTTCTTGCCACTTTTTAGTACAATACATCGCACCTAGACAAACTGCATATTTTCCTTCTCTTACTCCAACACTACTTGGAATGTATATTTGTGTTGGTAAAATTAAACCTTTAAGCACAGAATTAATACCAACAATATCAGCACCTTTCCCACTCATAATCAACTTGCTATTCCCGTGTTCCTTTATAGGCTCGCACATTTCGTTAATAGCATTCTGCCAAGACTCTACCTGTTCACTAACAGTATCATAGATTTCTTTTTTTGTTAATTGTTTTTGTTCATTACGATCCATCCAAATATAAGAAACGATATCATCATAAATCGCTTTCTCTTCAAAACAATTCTCCAGTAACATTGCTTCTGCCTCTACAGCAGATAGACGGTGTCTGCGATGAAGTTCATTAATCCAACTTTGATATCCTTTTCCAATGTTTTCACATTCCAATAATCTCCCTTTATAATATAACGAAAGAATTGTATCATTTTTTTGCAAATCAGCCAATATAACATATTTATCCATTGAATTTTCTAAAGATGCTGTTTCCTCTGCCATAGCAAAACCATCTAGACAAATATCCAAAACAGACACCCCACAGGATTCAACACACATAACATAAGAATATACAATATCCTTATCAGCGTAAAGCATATCAACATCCATAGTTAATAAATCTGTTTTTTCATCTAAAGGAATTGTTCTTGAACTAATTCCCCCTACAATATATTTTATTGATCCTATATTCACAAATTCATGGATTCCAATGTCATCGTAATTTATTGCTTTCTCAAGTCCACTACGTACATGTGACATCAAAATTTTTCTACTTCCTTCTTCAACAGCTACATTCACTCTTTTTCTAACACATTTAACATCTGCACTAGGTATGCACAAAATAACTTTCTTTATTTTTAAACTCAAAGCTTTCTCAGCATTATTTAATAACTTTGTTATTGTCGCATTTACAACCTGCGGTCTTTCAATCTTTTTATTATTGATCGCTTGATTGAGTTTCATACAATCAGATCTTAAAATGTTAAAACGAGACATATAATATTCACCAACAAGAAGTCGAATTTCATCTTCGCTGATTTCCAAACTTGCATATAACTGCTTTCCCTGCATGCAATTGCCTCCT